>JAZDDC010000588.1:0-2430 GCA_036679565.1 Gemmatimonadota bacterium | reverse complement strand
CTGGCGAGGTAAACCGTGGCCATACCTCCCCGCCCTATCTCGCGGATGGGCTCATATTTTCCGGCAAGCGCCATGGCAAGATGTTCTGGGATCTTCTGCATAGCATCAAGTTAGTGGACTTCCCCCCCAGCCTGCCAACTCAAATCCGTGCCAGACTCTCCCCCAATTGACCTGAAATCGTCAATCGTTATCTGCAATCGTGAATCGCAAGTGGGCTGGGGGTCAAAATCCACCGTCTACAGACTATCGTTGTGCATAGCCGCTCAATGGGCCACAACTGGAGTCAATCCGATGAATACAACCGGCAGGGAGGAGAGCGCCATCCTCGGCGGAGGGTGTTTCTGGTGTTTGGAAGCTGTTTTCGAACAGCTCAAAGGCGTCCATTCGGTCGAGTCGGGTTACGCCGGAGGCGACGTTACCAATCCGAACTACGAGTTGGTTTGCACCGGAACAACCGGACATGCCGAAGTGGTGAAAGTTCGGTACAATGCTGATGAGATTGCCTTCGGCGATTTACTTGGAGTTTTCTTCTCAATCCACGATCCCACGACCCTGAACCGTCAGGGCGCCGATTCCGGCACACAATATCGTTCGGCAATCTTCTACGAATCTCCGGAGCAGAAACGCGTCGCAGAACAGACAATAGCGGAGTTGGAAGCGAAGAAATTGTGGAACGACCCAATCGTAACGGAAGTCACCACGCTCGAGAAATTTTATCCGGCGGAAGACTACCACCGCGAATATTTCCAGCGGAACGGAACGCAGCCTTACTGCCAGGCCATCATTGCACCGAAGGTAGCCAAGTTTCGCAAGGAACACCTGTCGCGGCTTCGACAGGCTTAGACCCGAGGCGTCTCCTTACAAGCAGCGGTACACGAAGGTAAGCTCGTCGCTCGCAACATTCGCCGTAAACGGAAGGAATGGCATCATGTCCGCAAACGTCAAAAACACACACCTGGCCGGCCTACTACAGCGCGTCGAATCGCAAAACGAGCGAATACAGGGGTTAGCCGGCAGTCTGGGCAAGGCGCAGTTAGAGTGGATACCACCCGAAGGCGGGTGGGGAGTCGGGAGAATCTTCGAACATCTCATCAGCTCGACAAAGATGTACTACGACGTTTTACCTGAACGTATCCAAAAAGCACGTCAAAGTGGGCAGCTAGATCAGGGCACCGAGTGGAAACGAAGCATAATGGGAAACTTTTTGATCAAGTCGATCGAAGGGCCACGCAAGGTGAAGACGTTCAAGCGCTTCGATCCGAAGCAGGTGGGGGACCGAGTCGTCGAACGAATGCTTGAATGCCAGTCCCGCGTGGCAGGGTTCATCCGGGACGCAGACGGTTTGGACTTGAACAAGGTTCGCATGAAGTCGCCGTTGTTGGGATTGATTCGATACAATCTGGCAGACTGTTTTGCGATCTTGGTGATCCATACCGATCGACACCTCGGCCGGGCCGAAGAGCTGACGAACATGGCGGAGTTCCCGACCACCGCGGCGGTCTGACCAACGGTACACCAAGACCTGACACCGGATGCGCGCCGCTAATTTGGAAGCAGCGCGTAGCCGGTCCATATCTCTTCGAACGCCCTTCGTTTGACAAACCTACGCCCCATCGAAGGATCCAACACATCTGCCGTATCGCCCACTACAGACCGGACCACGACGTAGTGCCCGCCGGTGCCGACTCCGAGCAACGCAATCCACGGCTTCCCCTCCGCAGCTGACATTGCCACCTGAACGTTGGAAAACCTGTACCCGTGCGCCGCGACTCCGTGATCGCTGGCCATGAGTGACAGTTGGCGCATCGTGAGGCCACGTGAACCGATGTCTAACCATTTTGCCAACTCATCGTAGTCAACGTCTTTGCCGAGTAAACCAAACAAAGTTGCGACCGCTGCGACACCACAGTCGTCCCGCGTCCGTTGGAGTACGACGGAAGGATCGTCGCGACGTGGTTCAGTCCAATCGGTTTCGTAGTTCGAACAAGCAAACCCAACCCACAACGCGATCAGCAGAAGTAGCCGCGCGTTCGGTGTTCCACGACTATGACATACAGAACCGCGTGCCACAATGAACCTCCCGTGAACGTTCGGACGGCAGGTTACAATAGGACCTTCAATACTGATTCAAAGATTCGGCATCAAGAGGAGCAATGTTCAACGCTCAACACTCAACACTCAACACTCAAAATGGAACTATCGCTTGGGGTGATTGCTTTCTAGCTCGGTGATGTGCAGAGTGCTGGTCAATCGGTCATCACCGCTGTAACTCGTGACCCAGACGTCGTACAGCCCTTGGAGCGCGCCGCCGACAGTGACAGTGGGATTGGTGCCACCATACGAATCGTCGTTGCAGTGCCATTCACCGGCTGGACCGTTCACCACCAAACCCGTGTCGCCATTGCCCGTTACGTAAAAGCGCAAACGAGT
>JAZDDC010000587.1:0-2174 GCA_036679565.1 Gemmatimonadota bacterium | reverse complement strand
TAAACCGAGCGTAATGTTTACCGCCCTCCCAAACGCCGCAACCTTGATGGCGGTCATACCAACATCGTGATAGGGCGCTAACACGGCGTCGAACTCACCCTTCATACATCTGACAAAAACAGTATCGGCCGAAATGGGTCCATGGGCGCCGAGTTCTTCAGCGGCGGGACGGATGATCTTGGCGTCTTCAGAACCGAAGAGGCCCGAATCACCGGCATGCGGATTCAACGCACACAACGCCAACCTCGGCTCGGCAATGCCAAAACGTTTTCGAAACGCGCGGCGACACACTTCACCAACGGACACAATCTTCCTGATCGTGAGCGCTTGTGGAACATCGCGAAGCGGAATGTGTGTGGTGACCAGTACAACCCGAAGGCGTTCCGCGAGAAGCATCATGGCGACATCCGGGCCACCGGCTAAGTCCGCCAAGAACTCGGTGTGACCCGGGTATTTGTAACCCGCCAAATTCAAGGCGTACTTGTCCGCCGGTGCCGTCACGATGGCGTCAACCTCACCCTCCATGGCAAGCCGCGCGGCGCATTCGACGGCGCGTCCCGCAAGGAGGCCGGATCCAGCGATCGAAAGAGGGAAACTTTTAGCTCGCGTTGAAAAAAATGGATCAACAGTCGGTACGGATGAGATGGGCGCGGTTTCGTCCCGTGCTTCTTCGAGACTCCCAATACCAATTCCCTCGACGGGCATTTCCTCAACGAGTTCATCTGGACCAATCACCACCAACTCGCCACCCATCGGCGGCTCCGCCAACACCATCTTTACAACTTCGGGCCCTATTCCACGTGGATCGCCCAGCGTAATCGCGACTTTAGCCATGGCAACCCACCTAAGAACCCGTAGAGTATGTCCGCTGGTCGATCCGAATCTCGACGAACGTGGCCCGGCGCAATTCATCGACGTAGCGCTTCAGACCATTATCTTCCGCAAGGCTAGAACGAATCCGTTCTCGCAACTCGTCGAAGCTCCACTCACCTGCTTGCAACAACTCGTCAATGACAATTACGGCGTATTTCTCACCGGTACGTGTTTGAATGGCAATAGGTCCGACCAGGTCTCCGGATGAGACAGAATCGAAGATGGCACCATACACGTTTTCGACCTCCTCCCGGGACACCCGGTCAAGCAAGCTCTCTTCTTCAGCGTCATGAAACGCACGTACTAACGAGTCGAAGTCCGTGCCGTCACGCAACGCATCGATGATCGAGTCGGCAAGCGATTGGGCCGTCGTTCGGTTTTCGTCAGTTATCTCAGGTGTCAGCAAGATGTGCCGTGCTTCGATTTCGGCTGCTTCGGTACGTTGGACCTGAAGAATATGGAACCCGAACGGAGTAATGATGGGTCGCGGGGCAATTTGGCCCGGACGAAGCCGGAAAGCCGCCTGTTCGAACGCCGGAACCATTTGCCCACGCCGGAACCAACCCAACGAGCCACCGACATCTTTCGTCGTCGGATCAGTGGAGTGCTCAGCCGCCGCCGCCGCAAAATCCGCCGAGTCGGCGAGAAGAAGCTGTAACAGCGAATCGGCCTTCGCAAACGCGGAGCGAATGGCGCTGGAGTCGGCCACCGGGGGTATGACGAGTTGCCGGAAACTCACCGTCGGCGGACGCTCACCCAACTGCCCGCCTTCTCGCTGACGTTCGAAGTACTCTTGCATCTCCGATTCCGTTGGCGGGATGGGCTGCAGCTGCTGTGTTTGCGAAAGAAACTGTTCGAGCGTGGACCGCAACATTTGCGTACGAATGTCCTCCGTCAGCATGCGGCGGTGTTCGTCCGGCGTGCCAATACCAGATTGTTGAAGCGCCCGTTCGTATTCCGTTGGAGTCATGCGGCTACGAAAATCACGCAATCGTTCTTCCACAGCTTGTGCGACTTGTTCCTCAGTGACACTCACCGATGTGTCGGCCTCTGCCGCCGCCACCATCAATTGGTTCTCGACAAGGTTGTCCAGAATCCGCTGGCGGAGTTCGCCGATCCCCGCTGGGTCGGTGGGAAAGTCGGCCTGTGACCGTAGACTCAAGAGATTTTCTTCGATCTTCGACTGAGGAATGGCGACATCGCCAACCACCGCCGCGATTCGATCGATCGGTTGGTAGTTTTGCGCCGAAGCGGGTTGCGTGAGGCTACCCGCAAACACCAAACCGGCGATAACTCGGTAC
>JAZDDC010000586.1:0-6095 GCA_036679565.1 Gemmatimonadota bacterium | reverse complement strand
ATGTTGGCCAAGAAGCCGGAAGATCGCTTTGAGCACATGGAAGACTTGATCACGACGTTAGGCGCGGCACCGCTCTCGCATGACGATCCGGTTCGATCCCAAATGATGACGCTCGCGGCCGAAGGTATAAGCGCCAAACTTCTTAAACAGATTGTGACGCCAAGAAGCCCGATCCCAAAGGCCAGGGAACGAACACCAAAACCCGTTACCCCGGGGCAACCAGGGTCGGGTGTCGAGCCGATGGCTGCTGATCGGACGGGTGTCGCGCACCGCACGCGTACGTTGGTGGGTGCACCTAGAAAAAGGGAATCGGAAAAGCGGCTTTACGCAGTTTTGGGCGGAATGGCGATTGTCGGTAGTGTGGCATTGTTGATACTGGCACCGTGGGACAGTGCTCCTGTCGTTACCGAACCAACCTTACCGGTCCCGGTCGAAAATGCTCCAACCACGCCGGCGACTCCCACACAACAACCGATTGCGCGTATTGATATTGGTCCGGATGAACCGGTGCTGGACGTTGACCAAACATTGCTCCTGAGTGCAACCGCCCTTGGCTTTGATGACCTCGTCATATCGGGCGTACCGATTACTTGGATTTCGGAGGACGAAGCGGTTGCCAGTGTTTCCCCTCTGGGCGAGGTGACCGGGCGGGCTGCCGGGACAGTACGATTGGTTGCGAGTGCCGGTGACGTTCGATCCGCGGTGACGTTAACAATCCAGACGCCACCACCGCCCGCCCCGGTGACGGTGCGTGTGGCGTCGGTCGCACTCAATCGGCAACAACTGAGTTTGTCACCGGATGAGACCGCGCAGCTCAGGGCAACGCCGCGCAGTTCCGATGGAAGCGCGATCGGTGGACGCACGGTTGCGTGGCGCAGCAGCGATCCGTCAATTGCCACGGTTTCCCGCTCAGGCCAGGTACACGCAGTGGGATCCGGCCGGGCCACGATATCGGCTACGGTCGAGAACCAACGGGCCGACGCAGCGGTGACGGTTGGTGTGGAACCGGTGGCGTCGGTTTCTGTGAATCCGTCGTCGGGAACATTGGAACCGGGCCAAACACTTTCCGTCTCCGCTCGGCTCATGGGTTCAGCGGGGACTGCGCTCATCGACCGTACGGTTGTTTGGGAATCTGGCAGCGTATCGATCGCGACCGTGTCCCCCGATGGCATCGTGACGGCGGTGAGTCCTGGTGTCACGACGATCAGTGCGGTGGCGGACGGTCGTCGTGGTTCTGCATCGATCACGGTCAACACACCGGAACCGGTGGGTCTGACGGATAGTGAATCGCGTGCGCAGATACAGACGCTGGTCGATAACTGGGGTACCGCGCTCGAGTCGCGGGACATAAATCGGTTACGACAGGCCAATCCGGGGATGACGGGAGAGGAAGAAACCCGGTGGACGCAGTTTTTTGATCTTGTACGATCGCTTGATGCGCAACTCGACATCTCGAACGTGGCGATAACCGGCAACGACGCGACGGCAAACGTACAAGCCCAATACGTGTACACCTTGCGTGCAGGTCAAGAAACACAAAACACGCCGTTGATTGCCAATTTCGTACTCCTCGGGCAACAATGGCGCATGAGGTCTATCCGATGACGGCATCATGGGTGTGATGTTGAAGCGGTCTCTTGTATTTTGTGTCGGGCTAACCGCGGCGTGCTTTGAGGTCGATCCCGTTGGCGTGCGCGAAATTGATGCCGTGCGTGTGACACCTACACCCGTTTCAATGGCCATTGGCCAGAGCATCTCCATGCGCGCGGTCGTGCTCGACGAGTTCGGCATTGCGTTCGCTGGCGTACCGGTACGTTGGTCAAGTGAAGATGAAGCGACAGTCGTGGTAACACAAACCGGCATGGTCACCGCGCTGGGCCGAGGTATTACGAAAATCGTTGCGATCGCGAATGGTGTCAGTGGTGTTGCCGACGTACAGGTTACGGGACGTCCTGCAATCTCATTGACACCGGCTGCCGTTTCCTTTTCGGCGACAACCAACGGGCAAAATCCTACGGCGCGAACCTCGTCAGTATCAAACTCCGCAGAGGGAACGTTAGGCATCGTAACGCTTGGCCCGGTGAGTTACGGCACAGGACAACCCACCGATTGGTTGACCTCTGAGTTGTCCGGTCAACCTTTGGTGATAACGCTCCGCGTTACGATCACTGGTCTGCCGGTCGGTTCCTATTCGGCAGAGTTGTCCGTTGAAGGCGGCAACGCGTCCAATGCACCTGTTGTACTTCCCGTGTCGCTACAGATAACATCGTAGGGAGATTTTGATGCGATTGCAGGCAGGACCCACTGTACCGGTGTCATTTCGGTTGAGGAGTGCGGCGCTAGCCGTGACGTTGCTCGCGGGGACTGTCGTGGTGGGACTGGCGTGTGGCGATGAGGTTGCGTTTGGGCCGCAAACGGTTGTCAGCCTTACGATCTCTCAGGATGTCGTGTCCTTGGTGGTCGGTGAGTCGGTTCAACTCACCGCCGCCCCACGCGATGAAAACGGCGTTGCGTTCAGCGGACCCGTTGTGACTTGGGTGTCCGACAATGTTGCGGTTGCCGTCGTCTCCGAAGGGGGTCTTTTGTCCGCAGTTGGTGCGGGGTCAGCGGTCATCACCGCAACAGTGGAAGGAAAACAGGCAAGTGCAACAGTGACGGTAACGTTGCAAGCCGCTATCGGGTTGTCGGTGACCAGTATTGCGTTCGTTGGATCGCAAGGTGGCGGTGATCCGCCAGAACAGCGAATTGCGATTTCAAATGTTGGCGGTGCAACGTTCACGGATGTGGGGATTGGCGCCATCACGTACAACGATGGCGAACCGGTGGGGTGGCTTTCCACTGCACTCAACCTGACAGAAGACACAATCACGGTTCGTGCCGTCCTCGGGGGATTGAACGTTGGCACCTATCAGGCACGTGTACCCGTTGTAGCTCCGGGTGCATCCAACAGCCCGTTCAACTTCGTGGTCTCACTGTCTGTGAGTGACGTCCTAGAGATCGTCATTTCAGCAACCAACCTCGATTTTGCTGTACTCGAAGGAACCGGAGACCCCCCGCCACAAGACGTGACGATTACGGATCTGGGCGGCGGACCGCTGTTCGGTGTCGTCGTTGATGCAATCGTTTACCAATCAGGGACGAATTGGCTCGTCGCGGACGTTATCGGAAATCAACTTTCCGTTCGGCCAAATGTTGCGGGGTTGCCAGTAGGAACGTACACAGCCGACGTTCGCCTCACGGCGCCTGGCGCCGTGAACATGCCAGAAGTGACCGTTTCGTTGACGGTGAGCAATACACCGCAAATAGATCTACTTCCACAGAATGTGAACTTTGCCGGCACCGTCGGCGCTCCGGATCCGGCGGCGCAAAACGTCCTTATCACCAGTGCGGGAACCGGCGATCTGGGAGCGGTCACACTGGGTGCAACGGCGTACGGAGCGGGTCAACCGACCGGGTGGTTGTCATCGGCAATAACCGATACGACCGTCGCGCTGCAAGCAACGCTGGGCGTGCTTACGGACGGCGTCTACACGGCCACGTTGCCCGTAATCGCCACCGCCGCGGGAAATAGCCCTCAAAATATCAATGTCACGTTAGTTGTTGGAACCAGTCCGGCCATCGGTTTGTCCACTAGTTCGGTTGCGGCCGTTGCCGAAGAGGCAAGCGGTAGCGGTGTCTTCGACACCGTGACCGTCAGCAATATCGGTGGTGGCGCACTGACCCAACTTGCCCTCAGCAACGTAACATACGGGGCCGGCCAACCAACTGGCTGGCTTTTGCCTTCCTTGAGTGGATCCGTTGCGCCGGTGGCCCTTCAGTTAGTCTCCTCCGTTGGTGCGTTGGCACCGGGCCAGTATACCGCCACCGTAGATGTTGCCGAGCCCGCTGCGTCCAACTCGCCGGTGACGGTTTCGATTGTGTTGACGGTGACTCCCGCGCCCAGGATCGTTTCTTCTGACACGACGTTGTTGTTCAGCGCCATTGAGCAAGGTGCCGATCCGGTGAGTCAGATCATAACGGTCGATAACGGCGGTGGCGGTACACTCAGCGCCCTCAGTATCGGGACCATCGTGTACGGATCAGGAAGTGGTTGGCTCAGTCCGGTACTCAACAGCACGAGCGTGCCGGCATCGGTCACGGTGCAGCCGGTAACTGGTGTCCTGGCGCCTGGCGTGTACACGGCAACAATCCCCGTCGTGTCGGCCAACGCGATCAACACACCGCATGATATCGATGTGACATTCACGGTTGTGGCGCTCGATCCGGTGATTGCGTTTACCGATTCAGGCCCGGTATTTACGACTACCGTTGGGACCGACCCCACACCGCAAACGGTGGATATCGTCAACAACGGCGGTGGTACGTTGGCGGGTTTGGCACTGGGGCCGGTGACGTATGGTGCGGGTCAACCGACTGGGTGGCTAAGTCCCACCTTGGTCGGTATGCAAATCCAACTCCCCGTATCGGTGACCGGACTTGCCAGCGGTACGTACGACGCATCGCTACCGGTGACGTCCACTAACGCGGTGAACAGCCCTCAGCTTGTTTCCATCACGTTGACCGTCGAGGATGAACCCCAGATTTCGCTCAGTTCCACGTCACTCTCGTTTAGTGCAACCGAGTCCGGGGCGGACCCAACTTTACAGAGCGTCATCGTTACGAACATTGGTGGCGGCACCATACAAGGGCTTCGTGTTGATTCAATTACGTTTGGCCCCACGGGCGGATGGTTGGCCGCCACAGTTGTCGGCAACAACGTTCAAGTACAACCGTCCACCGGCGTTTTACCCGCGGCGGTTTACCCCGCGACTATTTGGGTGGGATCTGCCAACGCCATCAACGCGCCTACGATTGCGGTTACCTTCACGGTCCAGTCGTCCGGCACGCCATTGATCGTGCTGACACCTTCCAGTCTTACTCCATTTACAACCGAGGGCACAACGGATCCCGTGGCGCAGGTTGTTAACATCACGAATGGTGGTACCGGAAGCCTCACGGGTTTGGCCGTTGAACCGATTGTTTATGGTACAGCCACCGGATGGTTGACTGCGACGCCTATCGGCACCACCGCTCCAGCCACTGTGAGCATTCAAGCCGCGCTCGGCACGTTGGCGGTCGGAACGTACGGAGCCACGGTACCAATTTCCTCTACGGTGCCAGGTGTTGCCACGCAAAATATCAACGTGTCCTTCACCATTCACCCCGCGACGGCCGCGGCGTTGACCGTGGTCGCGCAACCAAGTGCCACTGCAAACAATGACGCTGACTTAGCAACGCAGCCATCCGTCCGTCTCGAGAACGTAGTTGGTGTGCCGGTCGCGCAAGCGGGGGTAACGGTGAGTGCAAGTATCGCAACACAACCAGGCGCCGGTGCCACACTGCGCAACGCCACCGCGGTGACTGACGGATCAGGTATTGCAACATTCAGCGGGTTGGCAATAACGGGCCAGGTGGGTGCGTACACATTGGATTTTGACGCGGTCGGGCTTACATCGGCTACTGCGAACGCCATAACGGTCAATCCAGGCACAGCTTCGGGCGCGACATCGACTATTACGGCGAATCCGTCATCGATTGTTGCGGACGGGGTTGCAAACTCGGTCGTCACGGTGCAGCTGTTTGACGTAAGCGCGAACCCACTATCCACTGGTGGCAGCACGGTTGCGCTATCCTCCACGGCCGGTTCGCTGACCGGTACAACGGACAACGCTGATGGGACCTACACTGCAACGCTGACATCGCCAACCGTTTCGGGTACGGCCACGATCACCGGATCGGTGGATGCAAACAACATCGTCGATAATGCCACGGTAACCCTGACGGCGGGCCCGGCGTCGGGTACGACATCGACGATTGTGGCCAACCCGACCACCGTTACGGCCAACGGCGTCTCCAACTCCAGCCTGATGGTCCAGCTGTTTGATGTGAACGGGAATGCAATAACAGCCGGTGGTGATGTGGTTATTCTCGCCACAAGTGCTGGGACGCTCGGTATAGTGAGCGATCTTGGGTCGGGGCAATACGAGGCGACATTGACATCATCCGTGTCGGTGGCGACGGCCACTGTCACCGGAACGGTGAACGCTTTGGTCATT
>JAZDDC010000585.1:0-9678 GCA_036679565.1 Gemmatimonadota bacterium | reverse complement strand
CCGAGATCGTTTAGCAAAACACAATGCGTTGATGCATGTAGGCGGACTATTGGAGCGCGCGGCCGGTGTCGTTGAACGTGTAGACGAAACACGCCGTGCAATCAAAGCTGTTCAAACGGCGGGGAAGGATCGAACCGGGCAAGCTGCGGAGACCTTACGCACAACTGGCGAGATGTTGGACGAAACGATGGCGGAGTTGGTCAGTGCCGTCGCCGTGACCGGTGGTGGCTTTGGCGCGCGTCAGACCTCCGCTGCCGGGCAACTGCGCGGTGTTTACAATTCCATGCAATCGTCATGGGACGCCCCAACCGAAACCCAACGTTTGCGCATGGCGTCGGCAGAGGCCGCTCTCGACTTGGCAATCGAGGCCATCAATACCGCCTTCGAAGAGGATGTGGCGCGTTACCGTGAGCGGGCAAACGAAGCCGGTTTACGAATCGTACCCGACTTTGCTCCGCTCGCCGTGCCGAGGCGGCGTTGAACGTCGAACACTGAACGTCGAACGATAACGTTGAGCATTGAAGGTTGAACGTTGATGCTGAGCGTTGAATGTTGAACGTTGAACGTTGAGTGTTGACCTAGCGTTCGGCACGTCGCAAAAGTAACACACAGAATGCATCAGTCGAGTCGGTGTATGTGCGAAGTACGTCGAGTCCGTAGAACGCCATATTGTTGCTGACTTGATCGAGTGAAAATTTGCGGCTGATCTCGATCATGACCATGGTGCCCGCGGGGACGGTAACCGTTTGGTCAATGGGTTCAATATAGACCTCCTGATCAATCAGGAAGCGTACGAAGGTTTCGATACGTTGCCAATCCGCGTTATACGACGCAACATGCTGAATTCTCGTCAAATCAACACTTGCGCCCAATTCGCGATTGATCCGCGCGAAAAGATTTTTTGTGAAGGCGGCGGTGATGCCGGCGCCGTCGTTATAGGCCGCCTCCAACAGTCCCTTGTCCTTGACCAGATCGACGCCGAGTAGGAAAAAATCGCCAGGTTCGAGAGCGCTTTTGATCTCGTTCCAGAAAATGTCAGCTTCGTGTGGATTGAAGTTCCCGATTGTACTTCCGAGAAACATCACCAACGAAGGCGAGTGTGCCCGAAAGAGTGGAAAGGCGTTTTCGTATGTGCCGGTTATGCCAGATACCGTAACATACGGGTGATGTTTGCTGATTGATTCTTGGGCGCCGTCGAGTGCCGATTGGCTGACATCGACCGGAACATAGTCGACTTTTTGGCCGTCTCTGGTATACGCCGCGAGTAGGTGGGCTGTTTTTATTGAATAACCTGATCCTAATTCGATCAGCGAAACGGGGCCGGTTATCGAACGAATCTCGTCGGCATGTTTTTGCAGGATTTCGTTTTCGGCACGCGTGAGATAGTACTCCGGCTGTTCGGTAATATCTTCGAAGAGCCGGCTCCCCTCGGCATCATATAAGTAGGTACAGTTGAGCCAGGGCGGCGAATCCGTCAGGCCCCTGGCCACCGACTCAGCAAACGCCATCCGCGCGGCGTCCCCCTGAGTGTCACGTGGGGCGCCAACGCCACCCGAAGGGTCGCGTGTAGGTTCGCTGGGGTTCTTTTGGTTAATAGGGGGGATGGGACACCCCAGGGCCGGAGAACAGAAGGGCGCGTTGGTAAGATATCATCCTAGCGAGGTGTGTGTACGTAAGCAACCCGGTGGTCTTGACCGATTACCGGTCTCAAAGTTCCGTTTACCGGATCCCGCATGTTCGTGTACGCTATACCGATATAATTGCATGGCATGGGCACTTACAAGGACAAATCGGCATGAGAAACGTGAATATCCTTTTCGCCACGGCGTTCCTTCTGACTCACACATCGGGCGTGTGGGCCCAGGAAAACAACGGTGTGCGTGTGAGGACAGTGGTCGATACGTTAGTGGGCGCGGTCGGCGGTGTGGCCGTTGACCGCCTCGGCATCATCTATTCCGCCGATTTCGGCGAAAAAGTATTTAAGATCATGCCGGATGGCCGAGTGAGTGTCTTTGCCACGGGGCTTTACGGTGCTTCGGGGAACGCAATCGATTCTCGTGGAAATCTGCTGCAATCGAATTTTTCAGGAAATTATGTCAGTAAGATCGACAGGGGCGGCAACGCAGAGATTTTTGCAACGGGATTTAGCGGCCCCGTTGGTATTGCACTGGATTCTGCCGACAACATGATCGTTTGCAATTGCCGCGGCAACACGCTGAGCCGCGTCACCGCCGACGGTGTCGTCACGGAGTTTGCGACGAGCGAATTGTTGAATTGCCCCAACGGCATAACACGGGCGGGGGATGGAAACTACTACGTAGCCAATTTCAGCGATGCTAGATTGCTCAAAGTCACACCAGATGGTGTCGTGACCGAATTTGCAACGTTACCAGGTGGGGGAAACGGTCACGTCGCATTTGCGCGAGGCGATCTCTACGCGACGAGTTTTCGGGGACACCGTGTCTACCGAGTTACACTTGAAGGTGATGTGACGTTGCTCGCCGGTACCGGCACAATGGGAGAAACGGATGGTGCCGCGGCGGAAGCGACGTTTTCCTGGCCAAACGGCATAGCGGCAGGTCCCACCGGTGATCGCCTCTATATCAATGACTACCTAAATCGTGTTTCGCCTACGTTAGAAGCCCCACCGGCGCCGCTTAGCAGTCTTCGCCAAATTACGCTACCTACGATCAGTACCGTCTTAACCGCTGCGTTGACGCATGGTGGTGTGGATGAAATGATCCAAGCGTATCGGACGTGGAAATCCGAACCTGGTACCGCCGGTCTCTTCACCGAGATCGAAGTGAATGCAATGGGTTACCAGTTAATGACTGGCGGACAGTTGCAGGCGGCAACTGAGTTGTTCAAACTCAACGCGGAATCTTACCAGCAGTCCTTTAACGCGTATGACAGTCTTGCTGAGGCCTACATGCGGTCAGGAAAAAACGAACTGGCGATAGAATTTTATGAAAAGTCGTTGGAGATCAATCCAGCAAATCAAAACGCGGTCCAGATGTTGAGTCGTATCCGCGGCACAGGGGGCGGATAACACTCGGCTTTTAGCCACAGAGGTCTCAGAGAAAGACAGCGGACATCGGGTGGGGGGTGCCACATTTGCCACCGGTCGTCTTACTAGTCATCGTTCGATGTACTTGAAAAGGGATCAAACGATGGGTTCTAGAAAATTTACCGATCGCGACGGCAATCCTTGGCAGATCCTAGAGGACTCCCGTGACAGGTGGACGTTCGATCCTCTTCAGGGGAACCAACAGCGTGCATTTGACGTCGCTCCTCCCGGATACGCAAGCGATCCGTACGAGCTGAGCACGGAAGAAATGCAGCGGATGTTCGACGCGAACCAAACCACTCGAAGTAAACCTAAAAAATCTCCCTTCCTCGACTGAGATGGCGTCCGTGGCTCCGTAGTGCCTTTGGTGTTTATACGGTATGCCGAGTGGCACGGGGAACAAACTGGGCACGACCCCCGTAGGGTGAGACGGCTTCGACAGGATGTTTTGGCATGCAGCTTGGTCGCTGGGGGACCTTGCCCCTTCGTTTACACCGTCTGCGGATTCGGAAAAATATATTCGTCTGGGGATTTGCCGCCTTTGGCTTGATGCAAGCTGGGTTCGTGTTGGAAGCTGTGACACGGGCTAGGTTTTCCGACTCATTTTCGGATGTCTCGACCCGGATCTATGCCAGGCCCCCCGTGCTCTCTCCGGGGACTGTTGTAAGTAAGGGTCGCATGCAGCGATACCTCGAACGACTTGGGTATGAACGTGTCTCTGGCCGACGCGGGGTGGGACTTGGGGAGTACAACCTGCGTTCAACTCGTTGGCAAATTGGCCGGCGTCCATTTCGCCACTTTGACCGAGTTGAGCCAGGCCAAGTAGTCACTGTCCGCGTTGGTTACAACGATGAGGTATGGTCGGTCAGGGACGAGAATGGCCGGCGACTTTCTCGGTTCGTTCTCGAGCCTGAAATCATCCGCTCCACTTTTGATCCGGCCTTGCAAGACCGATTGCCTGTCCCCCTTTCTTTGGTTCCGCAGCATCTGATCGACGCGGTATTGAGCATCGAGGATCAACGTTTCTTCGATCATCATGGTGCGGACTTCAAACGCATTGCTGGTGCGGCCGTGGCGAACGTGAAGGCCGGTCGTGTGGTACAGGGTGGAAGCACACTGACGCAGCAACTTGCCAAAAACCTTTTCTTAACCCCTCGTCGTTCGCTGGTGCGCAAGTATCGCGAGTTGTTGATGTCATGGGTCCTCGAAGCCAAATACTCCAAACAGGATATCCTCGAAAAATATTTAAACGAGGTGTACATGGGGCAAAACGCGGGGCATTCGCTTCATGGAGTTGGAATGGCCGCCCAAGTTTACTTTGCGAGAGACATTAGCGAAATCACGCTGGCCGAAGGCGCGCTTCTCGCGGCCTTGATTCGCGGGCCGAACCTGTACTCCCCACGTCGCAATCCCGATGCAGCGTTGGCGCGTCGCAACCTCGTATTAGGCAGAATGTTCGAGCGTGGAGTCCTGACAACGCGGGAACATGAAGTGGCGCGCGGGGAACGACTCGCGGTTCGTACGCCAATTCAACGAAACAATGTAGGGAGATATTTTGTCGATTACGTCGCGCAAGGTCTGCTAAGAGATTACGGGGACAACGCGCTTCAACGCGGTCTGTCCGTCTACACCACACTCGATGTTGAAATGCAGTTGTTGGCGGAGCGCGCGGTTGAGAGCGGATTGCAAAACCTCGAACGGTCTTATCCGGCGCTGCGTGGCGACGCACCATTGCAGGCGGCGTTGGTTGCGTTGGATCCGCGGACGGGTGACGTATTGGCTATGGTTGGAGGGCGAGACTATGGCGCGTCGCAGTTCAATAGAGCGATCCTTGCCCGGAGACAACCGGGCAGCGCGTTCAAGCCCATTGTCGCGCTGGCAGCACTTGCGCAGCGCGATCGCTACACGTTGGCTTCGGTGCTCGATGATGAACCGCTGTCCGTTGAGACCCCTGCAGGTTTGTGGGAGCCGGCCAATTACGATGGGCAGTTCCGAGGCCCTGTAACGTTACGTGATGCGTTGGAGCGGTCGCTCAATGTTCCGTTCGCAAGGTTGGGGTTGGAGGTAGGCGCTGAGCACATTGTCCAGACGGCACGGGACCTAGGTCTCGACGGAAACATTCGTGCGGTTCCGAGCATAGCACTGGGTGCGTCCGAGGTAACGCCACTTGGCATGACACGGGCGTTTGGTGTGCTGGCTGCCGGTGGATTTCGTGCAGACGTGACACCCACGTTGGCCGTGGTAAGTGCCCGGGGAGAGACACTCGATGGGTCTGAGCTGAGTGGCGAGCAGGTATTTAGAGCGGACGAGGTGTACTTGGTCACGTCGGCTTTGCGGGGGGCGGTCGAACGCGGCACGGGGAGAGGTCTCCGTCGTGCCGGATTCCGCGGTGCAGTCGCCGGTAAATCCGGTACCACCAATGACTACCGGGATGCGTGGTTTGTTGGTTTCACGCCAAATATTTCCATAGCTGTTTGGGTTGGATTTGATGATGGCCGAAGCATTGGACTGCCCGGGTCGCAAGCGGCATTACCGATATTCGCTCAATTTCTTACGGAGGCAATCGGTTCGGATGGGGATGGCGATTTCGAACGGCCGCGTGGCCTCGAGATCGTCGCTGTCAATCAAGAGACCGGGTTACGGGCAGGGCCGGGATGTCGTGGCGAGCCGGAATTGTTCCTTGGCCAGTCGGCCAACGAGGAACGCAATCGTCGCAGCGGTGACACCGACCATGTTTTGGCCGAAGCCCAAGAACATGAAGATCAAGGCTATCCCACCCACTTCTAATATTGTCGCGCCCGTGATCGGTTTCGTGAATCGGCCATTGACCAACAAGCCGCGTTGATAGGACAAGAGGACGGAAAACGCCGGCAATGGCGCCAAGATTTGCAATGGGAGTTTTGCGTAGGAAGCCAGGTCGGGGCTCAGTCCGGATACGGTGATTAACCAGAAATCCGCCAGAGGGGAAAACGCGATGAGTGTCAATCCTGCGGAGGCGCTGAGTGCCAGCAGGATGCCAAAGTTGCCAAGTTCCCGGGCGTATTGGTTGTTCTTTCCAAGCAGCGCTACGGCGGTTTCCTGAAAACTCAACCCCATTGCGCGAAAGACAAACGACAATGCGTTCACCACTGGGAAGACCGCGAGAGATTCCAGCGGGAACCGTGCTTGTCCCATGAAAAACGTGAGCATCGGGTGTGCTGCAAGGCCGATCAGTGATGTTAGAGCAAGGGGGTAGTAGAAACTGGAGATCCGTCGATATGTGAGGCCACCGGTGGTGGTGTCGGACTGGTTCTCCGGATTTCGGAGTGCTCGTACGGTACGTCGCGCCATCAGACGGCTCGCCACCGCCTCAATGCAGACCCCGACGGACAACGCAGCTGCCGCGACATAGGCTCCGGTCACACCGAGCTTGAAAAGGACAAACGCTGTGACTGACATGGCTGACAATCGTATCATTGTGCCGTAGGCGACGAGACGTGTGCGGCCTCCTCGGATCAACAATCCTTGGAAGAATCGTCGGTAGCCGATCGTCGCCGGCCACGGCAACAGGATCCAAAGTGCGCCATAGGTCAGTGAGGCCACCTCATCCGGTAAACCGATTAAACGGCGCATGATGACGTTGAACACGGGTGGTATGAGCACCACGATCATGGTGACTGTAACCACCGCGTTCAATGTGTATGCAAAGTTCCGAAGTTTTCGATACGCGGTTGCGTTGTCGACGAGTGCCGTTGATGCACTCATCATCATGATCACTGGCGATTCGACTAGAATGGCAAATGCCAACGCCACACCATGCGCCGCCAGGTTGAATTTCGGATCGGGTAATCTCGCGATGACAGCCGCGAGCAATGGACCCTCGACGGCCATCATGAACCATGTGGCCGCCAACGGTACCCAGAAAAAGAAGACAGCCTTCAGTGATCGATCAGGCGGCATTGCGCAACGTGTCGTGTTTTGTTGATTTGTGAGGTTACACTGGAACGGTCAGCCGCGTTAATGCCGATCCTTCTTTCGTATGACCAGTTTGAGACCGGACCAAGTCTCGTCCACCGCGCATACTTTCACATCGACGAGCTTATTTGCAAATGCATGTTTCCGGATTACGTCCTCCGTGATGTCCGTCTTGACACCGGACGATTTTTTCGGCCAAGAAATCCAAATCATCCCATCTTGCGTGATACGGGACCGAAGCCGTGGTAGCCTCGTGCGTAGGTCGGATTCCTTGTCCACAAAACAGTGTAGGAAATTCAATTGACGCGAGCGTGGACCCACGATTTCAACATCAGACGGGAACGACCCGATGAGTTTGCGGTAACCTGTTGGGGTGTTCACCAATGCTACTCGGTCTCCCTCGCGAATCCCTAGTTTTTTCACAAGGGGAGTGCCGGAATAACCGGTGCCGGCCGTCTTCTTGGGCATAGTGCAGGTTATTTGGGCTGCGTTGTCGTCCTGAGATAGGGCTTCTTGGTAACAAAACCGGGGAAACGTTTCTTCGCGTCTTCATCGCTCACAGCTGGTACGATGATGACGTCCTCTCCATCCTTCCAGTCCGCCGGTGTTGCGACCTGGTGTTCCGCGGTGAGTTGGAGCGAATCGATGACACGGAGCAGTTCGTCGAAATTACGTCCGGTGGACGCGGGATATGTCAGCGTGAGCTTGACCTTGTTGTCGGGACCGATCACAAAAACTGAACGCACGGTCATCGTATCGCTGGCGTTTTCGTGAATCATGTCGTAGAGATCTGAAACGGTTCGATCGTGATCGGCGATGAGCGGGAAATTGAGTGCATGGCCCGTTACATCTACAATGTCTTGTGCCCAGTCTGCGTGTGAACCCAAGGCATCCACACTTAATCCAATAACCTTTGTATTGCGTTTCTTGAACTCGCCTTGGAGTGCGGCCACGCGTCCCAGTTCGGTCGTACACACGGGAGTAAAGTCTTTTGGGTGTGAGAACAGAACAGCCCAACATCCTTTTTTCCATTCGTGAAAGCTCACTGAACCTTCCGTCGTCTGAGCGGTAAAGTCCGGTGCGTCGTCACCTAGCCGGATGGCCATTTGGTTCCTCCAATGCGTAAGAAACGGTCCCGGGCGTTGTTGCGTGCATCATCGGGAAGGATGAGCCTCCGGGTCCATCTGGCCGGTTGCCAGTTGGACCCGGCAGTCGCGGACGCTTAGTGACTCAAAGCGTACACGTATGCTGCGACGGCCGCTACTTGTTCATCCGTAATGCTCGTGCCGGCGCGTGGGAGCATGACACCAGAGTATTCCACTGGTGTGGTGGTCCCCGCGTTGATTTGATCGATGATCGACTCATACGACCCATCTATTGCTAACCATTCGTCATCGTTCATCGGCGGCCCGAGCTGACTGCCTGCTCCGTCTTGCCCGTGACAGGCAAAGCAGGTTCCCGCACCGTTGAAGAGTGTGCGACCCTCCTCTACCATGGCTTGCGTCACGCCTTCGGGGAGGTCGGTGCTGAGTGTTGATGCGGGTGGGGTGGCGGTGGGTGGAGCCGCCGGCGGCGCATCGGCGGTTTCAGGTTCGCCACCACCGCACGCGGTGAAAGCAAGCGCTGCAAACGCGGCAGCGAGCGGCCTCAAATAAGAGTGCTTCATGCTGAGTAGGACTCCTGGCATCAGGTTTCAGTTGTAATCGGCTGGGCGGAAGATACCGCCCTTGCGGGTTCGCGTCGACCGGCCCCTATTCGGTGATCGGTGGGTATAGGGCTACAGAGGATGCCAAGATGTAGAGAGGCGGTGGCCGAAAGAGGCCGGCCAGCATTTTAAGGGGTCAATCCAAGTGATGTTGTCCGGGCTGAAACTCGCAGATCCGCGGTCTGTGGGCTAGCTCATGACGTTCCACAAGACGGAGATACACGAATGACGATTCGATATTTGGTTGCGTCGCTCCACTTGGTTGCGCTGGCCATCGGGTTCGGCTCCGTCATCTGTCGAGCGCAGGCACTTCGCAACCTCCGCCCCGAACAGGAGTTGCGATCTGTCATGGTGGCTGACGCATTTTGGGGCGTCGCGGCACTGTTGTGGCTTGCCACCGGTCTTGCTCGCATCTTTGGCGGATTGGAAAAGGGCAGCACGTATTACCTCAGCCATCCGCTTTTTCTCGTAAAGCTTGGCTTGTTCATTCTCGTAGTGATCATCGAGTCAAAAGTGGCCAGGACGCTGTCGAGATGGCGGAGGCAATTGCGCCGGGGACATGCCGTGGACACAGGAGAGGCAGCTCTCATGGCGCGTATCAGTCTGGCGGAGGCTGGTATTGTTTTGGTAATGGTGTTCCTCGCCGCCGCCGTCGCAAGAGGTATGGGCACGTAGCTCGCATTGGCATCTTGAGTGGGTGACGTTCCGGAACCATGGACACTGGTAGCTACGGATTTGCGATGAGAATGAGCTGGTAAATCTCCGCGGTGGCCGTGTCTGTAGAAGGTGCTGTGGTTCCGCCCACAACTAGCACTCGCCCATCCAGTAGCAGGGAGGCAGAATGCCTCATCCGGGCAATGTTCAGTCCAAGCACCGGGCCAAACACGCCCTGGCCCGGACTGTATGCCTCGACCGTATTGATGATGCTCGGTCCAGTTGTTCCTGTGGTTCC
>JAZDDC010000584.1:0-2143 GCA_036679565.1 Gemmatimonadota bacterium | reverse complement strand
CGTGTAGAACTTTGGTCGCATGCCATGTGGTCGTCAAAACGCGCGTTCCTGTTCGAAGAACGCATGTACGGCGAAAAAACCCTTCCCCCACCGATACCCGGAATACGAAATTGCAAGAAGCCACGTATTTCGTGTACGCGCCGAGGTCGCTAGATGCTGGAACAGCGGCCAGGTGGCCTACTGCACATTTTCTGGACGGATGCTGAGAATGTTGAAGAACAGCTTGTAGGCGCCCGGTACACCGGCCGGCAGGGAGCGAAAGAAACTCAATCCCGTGTAAACGTACGTACCGCTCCCATGGGAAGCCACCAACAGGGCGCCCCGGAGCGGTTCGCGGCCGGGGTCATTCATCTCCAGCACCGGGTGGTACGCCTCGTCCCACGTTCGCGGAAAATACAAGCCGCGTTCCTGTGGCCAGCCGTCCCAATCGGCACTCGCAATAATATTTGGCCGCGTGAGGACCGCGCTCTCCGGATCGAGAATCCGAACCGGAGCGGTCTCGTCGGTGATCCTGTCGTGAGGGCGGCCAATATTTAGTGGATACGGTGCGTAGGAACCACGTACGAACGCGTACTGCTGATACTGGACTACAAGATGCCCCCCGCGTTCCACGTAGGACAATAAACGTTCGTTATTTGCGGTGAGAGCGGAATCCGTCTCGTACGCGCGGCTGCCAACGACGATGACGTCAAATTGCTCCAAGTCACCAGTCGCCAACGCCTCTTCTCCCAACAACTCCACGGAAAGCCCCACACGCTGGAGCGCTTCCGGCACGCGATCAGCCGCGCCGCGGATATAACCGATCCGCCCAACCAGTGGCAATGCAATTGGCGCCAACACAATATTGACGTCCGCAGGGACGGTCCACGTCGCCGATCGGATGTGGGGGTAGCTCACGACCTTGATGCCACTACTATGGACGACACCGTCATCGCCTCGTGCGATTGCTTTCAGTGTGACCGACGCCTCCGTCGTCGATGAAGGAGCCTTGACATCAAATGTGAATGACGCTTCCTCACCAACACCACCAAAAGAAAACCGCTGTGCGTCGGTCACGACCCAGCCGTCGGCTGAAACTTCGATTTCACCGCGATATGGCTCGTTTCCAAAGTGTGTTACCGTGACGACGAACGAACGGCTATCCGCCGACCCGGCGGGCCAAATCAGTTGATCGGGGGAAACTTCGAGTGCCACACGTGGGCGAACAAGCAACGGTTCGCGTACTTCACCGAGGGCCTGTTCGGTTGTCCGATAACTGACCTCACGGCTGATCGAAATCGTTTGCCCCATCAGTTCCACCTGAACCGTGGCGGTCACGGTGGGTGGCTGGAACGGCAATCCCTTTACACCGGGATCGACACCATCCCAGTCGTACATCGAACCATGCTTATCAGCAGCCAGAAAGTAGGGTTGCGACGGAGGCTCATCGGTTGGCACCGTCAACTCGATGGTCCGGGACACCAGCCCTCCGAGGGGGGTCGGGTTAGCTGACCAATCCTCCGGTGTGTGATGTTGCCAATTGTCCGGCGCAACGACACCGAGATGTGTGGACTGAACGGTGAAGGGACCGGCGTTGTAGAAGGAGACCTCCACCTGTACGGTCTGTCCTGGTACAACTTCCCCGTCGGAAACCGTTCCATCCATTACCAAACCAGCTGCAATCGCAATGGCCTCGCTAAGCAACTGTCGGTCACGTTGAGACCGGAAAGTTGTTCGGCTTGGGCCAATGGGTTGCATCATGCCCATGTCTTGGCTGCGGTGCCGGCTGCGACTCTCCATCGCAATTTGGTGAAACGATCGACCGACCCGTTGGTCTAGTCCGCCGGTCGGCAGTCGAACTGACGTTGAAGCGGTGTCAAATCGGGTCGATCTAAACAATTTCAGCGGCATCCAGGGCGTGAGTCCCTCTTCCGCTGCCAGTTCGGGGAAGACGTTTGCGTCCGCAGATACCTGGAACGCATTGCGCGCCGCAACACCGGCCGCCTGGTGCTGCCCGTGCCCATCCCGCGGGGTCCCGGAGAAAACGGAGACGATGACGTGAGGTCGAAAGCGCCGGACGATCCGGACCACGTCTTTGAGGATTGAATCGGCCGGCCAGTGCTGATTCGTCTCATCCAGCGAACGGGTATAACCAAAGTCAAAA
>JAZDDC010000583.1:0-9069 GCA_036679565.1 Gemmatimonadota bacterium | reverse complement strand
GTGGCGGCCGCGGTGCGATTGAAATGCTGAGTCTTGTGTCGCAAGCCCCCGCCCAAGGCGGCGAGGCCAAAGACCAGGAGGATGTTGCCGATGATAGAGCCCGTTATGGACGCCTTGACGAGATCGTGCAGCCCGGCGCGTAAGGCCACAATCGCGATAATCAATTCGGCTGCGTTGCCAAACGTCGCGTTTAAGAGGCCACCAAGCCCGGCTCCAACACGTACCGCGAGGTGCTCGGTGGCGCGGCCCATCCAACCGGCCAACGGAATAATTGCAATTGCCGACGTTACAAAAACCGCGAGGCCGCTGGCATGGACGACGTACTCCAGCACCAATGCCAGGGGCACGAACAGCAAAAGGAGTGACAGTACGTAGTCTGTAATCGAGAGCTTCTTCATGGTCACGTGAAGTTAGGGAATGTCCGAGAATCTGATTCGCAGTCCCGTCCGGGGCCAGGGCTCGGGTCAGCGGATTCCTTGTTTTTGGGCACCTCTGCGGAGGAACATCTGACGTCTGGAGCTTATAGTGGAATAGATGCGCGGCGCGCGGCCCGCCGGTACGCCGACGCCTGACCAACCCGCTATGGTCCGGTGGTGCCTGGAACTCAGCGGGCGGAGAGGGGGTTTCACTAGTTGACCGGAAGAGGTGGCGGGAGCGCATGGGCGTCAGTCAGGACGAAATCGAACAACTACGTCGCGGCCTAGCCGGCCGGTATGTCATTGGTGCTGAAATAGGTGTCGGTGGGATGTCCACGGTGTACCGTGCCACCGATATCCGACACGGCCGCGACGTCGCACTGAAGTTACTTGCTGGGCCGTCCGTCCAGCAGTTTGGTCGGCGTTTTCTCCGGGAGATCCGTATCACTGCCGGGTTGCAGCACCCTCACGTCCTCCCGTTGCTCGATTCGGGATCGGTCGGGAACCTGCACTTCTTTGTCACACCGTTCATCGCTGGCCAAGCGCTCAGCCAACATTTGAGCGTCAACGGCGCGATGATGGTCACAGACGCGCTGCAGTTGACAAAACAGATCGCCGGGGCACTCGCGCATGCGCACGCTAACAACGTTGTGCATTTAGATGTCAAACCGGCGAACATTTTACTCTCAGACGGGCACGCCATTGTCGCCGACTTCGGAATTGCGCGCGCCGTTTCAGAAAACTGCGCCGACAGCAGTGGACTTGGTGTGGCCGCCGGAACACCCAGTTACATGAGCCCCGAGCAGGTCGCAGGGTCCAGTTGTTTGGATGGCCGCAGCGATGTGTATTCACTCGCGTGCGTTTTGTTCGAAATGCTTACGGGTCAACCGCCGTTCGGCGACGAATCATCGACGTCCGTGTTGTCGAGACATCTTCACGCGGATCCGCCCTCGGCCAAGCGCCAAAGACCCAGCGTACCTCGGTACGCGGATCACGCCATCTTACGGGCCATGGCGAAAGATCCAGCGGATCGCTACCCATCGATGGGCGCATTTGCTATGGCATTGGAGCCGCGGCCTTGGGTTCCCGTGACTCGTAGATCTCTTGTCCGGGTGCCACGACGTCTCCGGGTTGCCGGCGCTTCCATTGCGGTGGCCGCACTTTCTGCGTTCGGGTTCGGTGTCTCGAAAACGGCTGCCGATGCTCCGGTGGAAGAACATGTCAATCCGCTAGCAGCCGAACTCGATGCGGTTGGCGACGTTCCGATGGCCAACACGGAAGTTGCCAAGCCGCCGAGTCACGTGATGCCCTGCTAGCTTCTGGTTTGCCGGGGCCCAGCGGTGCGCCCTACCCAATGACTGGCAACTGACGTTCACACCCCTACATTGTCAGGCTGGCACGCCAGGTGTCTGACACCGGGACGAGTCATCCGCATATCCAACTGGAGATTCCCATGACGGCGAAGATTCTGCGCGCGATCCGCGTGGCGCCCCTATTGCTCGCTCCTGTGATGCTTATGACCCAGAAAGCGACATCCCAGGGTGCATTCCGGTCAACGGCCGCCGATCGAGAATTGATTTCGATCACGGTTTACAATGGGAATTTTGCCCTGGTCCGAGAAATCCGTAGTTTTGACCTCACCACCGGATCGGTACGTTTGGAGTTTGGCGATGTTGCGGCCGGCATTCAATCGGAAACGGTCAACGTCAAATCGCTGAACGGTGGTTTGCGGGTGTTGGAACAGAACTATCAATACGATCTGCTAAACCCGACGAAATTGCTCGAGAAATATGTTGGGCGTACCGTCAAGATGTACCGTGTCAATCCAGCCACCGGTGCCGAAGAAGAAATGGAAGCCGAGGTGCTTTCCGTAAATCAAGGTACAGTTCTTCGCGTCGGCAATGAGATCACCTACGATGTGCCGGCGCGTTTTGCGTTTCCCGAAATTCCCGACAATTTGATTGCCAAACCCACGCTTGTGTGGTTACTCGAGAGTTCGCAGCGTCATCATCGGGTGGAGGTTTCCTACTTAACCAACAATCTCAATTGGCATGCGGACTATGTGATGGTCATCAACGATGATGACACGCAGGGTGATTTGACGGGTTGGGTAACACTAGATAATCGTTCGGGTACCGCCTATGAACAGGCCCGGTTGCAACTCGTGGCCGGTGACGTTCGGCGAGTGAGTGGACGCAGCGGCGCCAACGGTCAGATCATGAGAATGGAGGCCGTAGCCGCGCGAGCCCGGCCCGACTTTGATTCCGAAGGTCTTTTTGAATACCACCTGTACACGTTACAACGTCAGACCGATTTGCTCGACAACGAGCAAAAACAAGTGATGCTGTTGGAAGCGCAGGGGATCGGGGTACAAAAGCGGTACATTTTTCAGGGGAACGGTGGTTTTTTTGGGTCGGCGATTGGTCCACGCGTGCCGAGCCAGAAGGTCCAAGTCAAACTCGAATTCGAAAACCACAGCAACAATCAGCTTGGTATGCCTCTACCACGGGGCGTTGTGCGAGTGTTCAAGGCGGACGGCAGTGGCGCACAACAGTTCGTAGGCGAAGACAGGATCGATCATACCCCACGGGATGAATTGATTCAAATGCAGATTGGAGAAGCCTTTGACGTACTCGGGGCCAGGCGGCAAATGAAGTACGATGCAACAGGTAGGTGCTCCTCGCAAAGTGATTGGGAGGTTGAATTGCGGAACCGAAAAGACGAAGATGTGACGATAAACGTGATCGAACCGGCTGGTGGAGACTGGGAGATTGTATCTTCCAGTCACCCGTCACGACGGATCGATGCGATGAGCTTCGCGTTTGACGTTGAGGTACCGGCACGAGAAGAAGTGACTGTGCAATATCGGGTGCGTGTACAATGGTGTTAATCGGCATGCGGGAGACGGTTACCAGGGCGCTGGTCTTTGCGAGCGCCGCAATCGTGTCACTGGGGCTTAGCACGGCATCAGCCCAAAGTGACATGGCGTTTGCGCCGGATGTTTATGCACAGCGGCGTATGCGGCTTGCCGAACATCTTGGCCCCCATCCGATCGTGTTGCTCGGTGCAGACATGACGAGACGGGGTGATTTCGACAAACAGGATCCGAATTTTTGGTACCTTACCGGGATTGAGTCTCCTTTCGCCGTCCTGGTCGTCGTACCAGATGGGGGCGAGATGCGGGAAGTACTTTTCCTTCCCGATTCTTTGCAGTTTGCGGGTGCGCAGAACCCCCACGGCGACTCGCGATTTCGTCGAGCCTCCTGGAACCGAACAATTCGGAGACTTGCGCCGGGTGTCGTCGCTGAACACGCGGTTGGGGTCGATGCCAGCCATCCGTTGCGTGAGTTGCGCAATCGTTTGCCGGACTTGATCGGCGCCGCTGATACGGTATTTGTGATGCGTCGTGGTGGTGCGGGGTTCGCACCGCGTGGCTTTCCGTCTCTTGTCTCAGAGTCACAACAATTCGAGCAAGCGCTCGCGGAGCTGTTGCCTGCCAGTACGGTGGCTGACCCAACACCACGAGTCGAACGAATGCGTCTGACGAAAGACGAACACGAAATTGCAGCGTTGCGGCAGGCGGCGGCAATCAGCGCAAAGGGGTTTATCGAAGTTCTGCGCACCATTGAGCCCGGGCAGAACGATCGCGATGTGGCCGGGTTGATGGAATACGTCTGGAAACGTGAAGGTTCTCCGCGCGCGTCTTTTGGCCCGATAGTTTCGTCCGGCGCTGGGTCCATGAGTTTGTTCACGCTCAAGTCAGAAAATTACAACTCGACCGATCGTGTGATGCAGGACGGCGAGTTGGTCTTTATTGACTACGGCGCGGCAGAGTATCGTATGTACACATCAGATATCTGCCGGACGTTTCCGGTCAACGGGCGGTTCTCTGAAGTACAACGTCGGTATTACAATATCGTCTTGGAGGCGCAGGACTCTGCGCTCGCAGTCATACGACCCGGTGTGATGATGCTGGACGTCATTCGTGCCGCCGCGCGTGTGTTCGAGCGACATGGTCTTGCGCAATATGAAGACATCGATCGGATGGGTGTCGATGGTGTGTGGGGTGTTATGCCGTCACCCACACACTATCTGATCGAAGGGAAGGGGCTCACGGACTACAGCGGTGCGCGTGGCACCGGTGTTCGAGACCTTGGCCATCACATTGGGTTGGAGGTGTCCGAGAGCCGCGACTACTCAATGCCGCTTGAACCCGGCATGGTATTTACAGTCGAACCAAAGTTGTACGTCCCCGAAGAAAACATGGCGATCATGATTGAAGACATGATTGTCGTTACGGAAACCGGTTACGAAAACCTGTCGGCGGGTGCGCCACGACGCGTCGAAGAGATTGAACGCCTGATGGCATCGTAACCATGACGACAGAGGGTCGGCGCAACGCCGACCCTCCCGAACCGTTGCCTATTTATCTAACAGCAACTGGTGTCCTCGCCCTCATCTCCGCATCCACAATTCGTTACGCCGCAACATGTGGTGGGGTTTTCGCCTTTCATACTACCTCCTTGGTTGTTAGTGACAACTATTGGTACAAAAAAATTACTCGTTACAACAACAGATCCCGCCCCTGACGGTGACACAGTTAGCGGCCGATTTGGCCAGCCGACCCAATAGGTCTATCATCGCCGTTCTGACCTCGGGGTTGAAATCTGCAATGAGGCGCTTTTCCTGCTCAATAATGGACTGAAAGATGTCGCGCGCTCGTTGCTCGCCAGCCGTGGAGGCGACCAGACGGAGTGCGCGACCGTCTTCGGGGTGTGGCTCTCGGCGTAGGAGTTTCTTGCGTTGCAGCGCATCGACGACGCGACTCGTTGTGCTTTTGTCCAGGTATAAGAATCCGGCCAACTCGTTCATCGTCATCGGGCCGCGGCGTACGAGTGCCTCAAGGGCATGACATTGCGAGACCGAGAGGTCATGACAGCAAATGCGATCGCGGTCGCGGAGTTGATACACACGCATCAAGTCAGATAGGACCCCATAGAGTTCAGTGGCCTGACGCTCGAGGGTGGCGTCATCGTTGGGAGTGAGGATTTGGGTAGGTATCATCGTTGTTACTAGCAACTATATTCAAAAACACGGCAGGTGTCAAGACCCAACGGCACCGACGCCCAGGGTATGGAGGTCTTGCGGGCTGACATTTCCACCGCTCAGGACCGCCACGACGGTTTCCGATGGCCGGACCGGGACCTTGCCCGCGAGGAGTGCGGCGGCGGCCGCGGCGCCAGCCGGTTCGGCCAGGAGTTTTGTGCGGGACAACAACATCCCCATAGCGTGGACAATCTCGTCATCGGTCACAAGGATGACGTCGTCCACGAATCGCCTGATGATTTCGAAGTTGAGTTCGCCCACCATGGGTGGAGCGAGTCCGTCGGCGATTGTGTCGATTTGGTCGAGCCGGACAGTGCGTCCACCATTGAGGCTTTGGCGCATGGCGCTCGCCCCTTCGGGTTCGACTCCGTACAACCGCACCCCCGGGTTGTGGGCCTTGATGGCCGTAGCGATCCCGGATAGGTGACCGCCTCCGCCGACACCCGCCACGATCACGTCCACGTCCGGGACCTGTTCTAAGATCTCGAACCCCATGCTTGCGTGGCCCGACACGATATCGGGATCATCGAATGGATGAATGAATGTGAATCCCTTTTTCCTCTCCAATTGGTAGGCCAAATCGAAGGCGTCATGCACGTTCCCGTGTAGTATCACGTCCGCGCCGTATGCCCGGCTAGCCGCTGCTTTTGTCTCAGAAGCACCTTCGGGCATGACCACCGTACAGGGAACACGACATTCGCGTGCCGACCAAGCGAGAGCCTGCGCATGGTTGCCTGCCGACACCGTAACCACACCGACTTGTCGCCGGGCGTCTGGTAGTCTTAGGAGTTTGTTGAGTGCACCGCGGACCTTAAAGGAGCCCGTCTTCTGAAAGTTCTCGCACTTGAGGTAAAAATGAGCACCGACTTGTCTGCCGAGCAGGGTAGAACGATGGACCGGGGTGTAGTGAACTTTGCCAGTAATGCGGCTGCGGGCTTCCAGCAGTTGTTGAGTTGTCGGTATGGTTACCATAGCTGCCAAGCCTAGCCGTCTATCGGCTGGTCCGCGAGTTATAGATTGCGCGCCGCTGGTCAATCCGAACACTATCGTTTGGGCGTATGTTCGTGGTAGGATCCACACGCAATCAAGATGGAGTTGATGAATGCGGAAGTTCTGGTTGGCAAAATCCGAACCGAATACCTATTCGATCGACGACTTGGCTCGCGACGGTTCAACTTGCTGGGAAGGCGTAAGAAACTACTCGGCGCGCAACAACATGCGTGCTATGTCCGAAGGAGACCTGGTCTTTTTCTATCACTCCAACGCCAACCCCCCGGGTGTTGTTGGGATCGCCGAGGTGAAACGAGAGGCGTACCCCGATAGATTCGCGTGGAACAAACGGAGCAAGTACTACGACGAGAAATCGCCAAAAGACAAACCGCGATGGTTTATGGTCGATTTGGAATTTGTGGCCAAATTCAAACGGTTGGTGCCGTTAGATGAACTGAAACAGACAAAGGGCCTTGAGAATATGGTCGTGGTCAAACGCGGCCGTTTGTCGGTGCAACCCGTGACCAAGAATGAGTTTGATATCATCAAGCGGCTTGGACGCTGAAGCAACACTCAACATTCAACGTTCAACACTCAACTCTCAGGTAATGAATCTTCCTTTTTGAGTGTTGAACGTTGAATGTTGAGTGTTGAAGCGACAGCGCGTAAGTCGTTGTAACCAACGGGTTAACGTTCCGCGTTGCTTTACTCGTCTGACCTCAAGATGGCGCGCGCCCCCGGCCGATACTTACGGGGTCATGTCTACGCCTACATCCACTGCCCAGACCTACTGCTCTCGTTGCGAGACGACCTTAGAGGCGGGTGTACGGTTCTGTTCGTCTTGCGGGACGGCCGTCGATGCCGAACGCGAGGCCATGCGCGCTCATCCTCGAACATCACAAGAGTTCTTGCTCGAACGGGTTCGGCAGGCGACGGCTGGTGAATTCGATATCATCTCCGAGCTCGGTCGGGGTGGTATGGCCACCGTCTATCTCGCACACGACGTACCGTTGGATCGTAAAGTGGCGATCAAGGTCATGTCTCCGGACCTGTACGTTCAAGACGACAACGCCGAACGTTTCAAACGAGAGGCGCGAACGGCCGCGGCGTTGAGTCACCCGCACATAATTCCAATTTACAGTGTGCGAGAGATTGACGATCTCTTGTTTTTCGTGATGAAATATGTCGAGGGTCGTCCGCTTGACCACATCATCCAAAACGGTGGCGCCCTACCGATTTCGATCATCAGCGCCATTCTAAATCAAGTCGGCAGCGCTTTGGCCTTTGCCCATAGGAACGGAACGGTGCATCGCGACATCAAACCCGCGAATATTCTCATCGACGAAGATGGTTGGGCAATGGTTACCGATTTTGGTATTGCCAAAGTTGCTCAGACACGCGGTTTGACCATGACGGGCGGAACGGTTGGAACACCGACCTATATGAGTCCGGAACAATGTATGGGTGGTGAGATTACCGGCGCCTCAGATCAGTACTCGTTGGGTATCGTGGCGTACCAGATGCTGGTCGGAAGTTTGCCCTTCCAGGCCGATACCGTGATGTCCTCGATGTGGGCACACGTGAACAAGTCGCCGAAGTCCATTGAACAGGCACGGCCGGAATGTCCGCGGGTTATCGCGCACGCCATCATGCGGATGCTCGAAAAGACACCTGCACGAAGGTGGCCTGCCGTTTCGGACGCTATCGAAGCCATGGGACCCATGGAAGAACAGGACACACCCACACGCGCGTCGATGGTCAGGCTTGCCACCGGCGAGGGGGGTTCGGCCGATGTTGTGGTCAAGAAGCGAGTTTCCACCGCGGTGCGTGCTGAAGAAACGGTCCAAACCGATACGGTTGATGAACAAGTCGTCACGTTGACCGTGGCGCCTCCGGCTGGCAAAATATCGGCAGGCGAAACACTCCAACTGAAGGCGACTCCACGCAGTTCCGATGGGTCCGAATTGTCAAACCGCACCGTCTTGTGGTCAGTAAGCAGCACGGGCGTGGTCAGTGTTTCGGAAGATGGGCTGGTCGTTGGCCTGGGCGAGGGCGACGTCACGGTCAAGGCGGTTTGCGACGGCGCGATTGACGTGTGCACGATCACGGTGTCGCCCGTACCGGTGGCCCAGGTGAAGGTCGATCCGTCGAAACAGACCATCCGGATGATGGAGTCGTTGCAACTGGCCGTGGAGCTGGCAGACGCCAATGGCAATGTCTCATTGGGCCGGAGGGTGAACTGGGTTTCCAGTGATCCAGCAATTGCAGAAGTGACGGACGGGATGGTGTTGGGAATTCGGCCCGGTAAGGCGGTAATTGCAGCCACCATCGATGGAGCCCGTGGTGCATGCACAGTCAACGTCACAGCGATCCCGTTGGCACAACTCACCGTGGATCCACAAGACGCGCTCATTGGAACGGGTGAGAGTATTCAACTGAAAGCGGATCCTGTCGATGCACGCGGCATGACCCTTGGAGATCGTAAGGTTGAATTCTCTTCGAGCGATCCCGCGGCAGTGTCCGTAACGTCGCGTGGTGTAGTTACCGGTATGAAAGT
>JAZDDC010000582.1:0-4597 GCA_036679565.1 Gemmatimonadota bacterium | reverse complement strand
TTTGCGGTGGCAATGAACAGAACCTCCGACAAATCGAACGGCACACCCAGATAGTGGTCAATAAACGTGTCGTTTTGGGCGGGATCCAATACTTCCAAGAGCGCAGAAGACGGATCGCCCTGGAACGAGACGCCGAGTTTATCAACTTCGTCAAGCAAAAAGACGGGGTTCTTTGTCCCTGCCTGTTTCATACCTTGGATGATACGCCCTGGCAAAGCTCCGACGTACGTACGGCGGTGACCGCGAATGTCCGCCTCATCACGAGCGCCGCCCAAAGAAATCCTCACATACTCCCTGCCCATTGCTCGAGCGATGGATTTGGCAATCGATGTCTTACCGACTCCCGGTGGGCCCGCAAACAGGAGGATAGGACCACGCGAGGAGTATTTGTCCGACACAGCCTCATCTTCTTCAGACGCCGCTGCCGCAGCATGCTTCAATTTTCGCACTGCCAAAAACTCGAGTACTCGGTCTTTTACGTCACCTAAGCCGTAATGATCTTCGTCGAGCTTGAGTTCCGCGTCATCGAGATCGAGGTCGTCCTCGCTGCGCTTATTCCAAGGCAACTCGACGATCGTCTCCAAGTATGTCCGTATAACCTGAGCTTCGGTTGATTCGCGTGGCGCGCGTTCCAAACGACTCAGCTCACGTTTGACCTCGCTCCAGACATCTTTGTGGAGTTCGAGACGCTCTAACCGCTGTTTGAGTTCTTCTATCTCAGAGGACTCTTCCTCTTCCCCAAGTTCGCGCTGGATCGCCTTAAGCTGTTCGCGCAGGAACATCTCACGCTGTCGCGATCCGATCTCTTCTTGCACCTGAGATTTTATGTCTTCTTGCACATCAAGAAGTTCGATTTGTCTCTGTGCGTGAACCAGCACGCGCCGTACTCTCTCTTCAACGTCGAGAATCTCAAGCAACGCTTGACGTTCTGACGACGTGACATCGAGATAGCCTGCTACCAGATCCGCGAACGCACCAGGATCGGTGACGTTCTCGAGGACCTGTTGGATGATGTCTTCGGAAATACCCGTCTTTCTTCCAAGCTCCACTGCACGTTCGCGCATTTCCTTAAAGAGGCCTGCGAAGGCGGTTTCGGCCGGATCCAACGGCGGAATATCTGCAGCATACTCAACGACGGCTTCGAGGTAACCATTCTTCTCCTCAAAGCGCAGACCCGCACCGCGACGTTGGCCATGCAGCAACAGCTGCATTCCGCCCAATCCACGTTGGACTTGTTCGATACGGGCGATGGTACCCACCCGGTACAACGAATCCGGACTTACTTTTTCAATGTTGTCCCGCTGCGTCACCGCAAAGACGAGGGGCGTATCAGCCCGAAGCGCCGCCTCGATACCGCGGAGAGTTCCCGGCCTGCCGGCCGCGATTGGCGCGGACACCCCCGGAAAAAGGACCAACTCTCGAAGCGGAAGTATTGGTAACCGAACTCGGTTCGATGTTTGATCAATATTCTCAGTCATATGTTCCTCCATCCTTATACCCGACCCCTTGACCCACCACTCTTGGACCAGTCCTTGGCCCACCCGTGGTGAAGGGGAGCACCTCGCGTGCCACCCGAAATACAGTTATCGGCAGTTAACCTGCGCCACTTTGGCGTTGACGGATCTGATGAGCAGAATTGACGACAGCTGAGCTAGCTGCCGTTTTGGCATGATTACTGGAGAGGTTTTTGCAGTAGGTCGGTCGTTGGTCAGGCTCGAAAGAGGACCCGCGCATCTTGGAGTTTGGTTCGCAGGTCATCATCGGTCAGCTCGTCAAGCGATCCGGCTGTGATGTTTGCTTCCCGCATTTTTTCTGTGGGATCTGACCGGCAGATAAAGCGTATTATGTCCGACGGTCCGGGCATTGAAGACTTCCCGTCCGGTCCGACGATACCAGAGGTTCTACCGACTCGTTCGGCTAACCATTGCCGTTTCGAGTCATCATTGAAACTGCGCGTAACTTCGTCCAAGGCTCGTAGCTCACAGGTTGCCAGACACTTACAGCCCAGGTAATCTACGACCCTAATGGTCCGGCCGCTACTTAACTATTCGTTGGCGGATTCGGACCGTGGCTCGGGGGAGCAACTTCCTAGTTCCACGCACAGTTGACCCGTTGTGTCCGGTACTGCCGGTCCTTCTTGATTGCCGAGAGGTATGGGAGACGAAGCGAGGCCATCGCTAGCCGCACGTCTAGCTGACTCCATCGGCGAGGAGTATGCCGTCGAGGGCGAGATTGGGCGCGGCGGCATGGGCGTCGTGTTTGCTGCACGAGACCTTCGATTGAAGCGTCGGGTCGCAGTGAAAGTCCTACCGCCAGAACTTGCCTACCGATCGGAAATTCGCACCCGTTTTATTCGTGAGGCACAGACCGCCGCAAGACTATCACATCCACACATCGTCCCAATCCACGACGTGGGTGAAGCCAATGGGCTCGTTTATTTCGTCATGGGTTACGTCGATGGTGAGTCACTTGGTTCACGTCTCAAACGTCGTGGCCGGCTCCCCATTGAAGAGGTGCGGCGGATAGCAAAAGAAACTGCCGACGCAATCGGTATGGCCCACACCATGGGCATCATCCATCGCGACATAAAACCCGACAACATTTTGTTAGACGGCACACGCCGGCGCGTCATGGTTACGGACTTCGGCATAGCGAAGGCCTTGTCCGACGTGGGTTCCGGTTCATTGACCGGCACCGGTGTGGCGATAGGAACGCCGACGTACATGAGCCCCGAGCAGGCCGCCGGAGAGGGAGAGCTAGACGCTCGCTCAGATATTTACGCGCTCGGCATCGTGGCCTACGAGATGATTACCGGCAAGGTCCCGTTTAAGGCTCCATCAGTTCCGGCAATTCTCATGAAGCAGATCACGGAACCGGCGCCGGACCTTCTGACTTCCAGACCTGAAGCACCCGAAGAACTTGCCTCAACGATCATGCGCTGCTTGGAAAAAGATCCGAACGAGCGATGGCCCACGGCAGACTCACTGCGTCGCGCATTGGAGAGCCGCACATCTGGCCCATACCGCCCGTCCGGTGGACGACGAAGCAGAACAAGTGAGGCGCGTCCGCGAACGAGCTCGGATCGATCCCGGTCACGCCACAGCACCGCCCGCGGCATCGCAGACGTTTCAGAACCGCCGGCACGCCGCAGCAGACACGACCGGATGGAACCGAAGGACAAACGCCGTCCGCGTCGCGATCAGCCTGACAAAGACTTCGGCGAAGCGAAAATCGTCCGCAACTTTCGCCGTGGCTTCGCGTCGTACGTTTCGTGCAACGGCAGCCTGTTGCTGTTGAACGTGCTCACCACGGGCTTGGCACCGCCGTGGTTTTTGTTTTCCGCTGTCCCATGGGGGATGGGTCTTGCCTCGCAATACGGAAAGCTGTGGTCTTCCGGATACAGCTGGCGTGACGTTATCGACCGGCCACCCGCGCCGGACGCCGTGGCCGCATCGAAAGGGAAAAAGAAACTGCCCGCCGGCAAGAGTCCGCGACAACTCATTACGCCCATCGATGCCAACTCAGGCGAGTACGGAAAGCTTGCTGGGTCAATTAGGCAGGCTCAAAACGACAAACGCGCAATCCTCCAAATTGTCGAACGGCTGTCAAAACAAGAGCGCGATATGATTCCGGATATCGCACCGACCGTCGATTCGTTGTTGAACCGCGCAACCGACCTTGCAAAGACTTTGAGCCACATGGAGGGCGAAGTTGACAGCGATGCGGTGGCGAGTCTTGACCAGCGAATTTCGGCCGCCGAAGAGGACGGAGAGTCCGGCAAAGAAGACAAGCGACGCCTGGACCTACTGCGGCGCCAACGCGAAACGTTATGCGAACTTGTCGAACGTCGCGGCAAGGTCGAAACGCAATTTGAATCTTGTCTACTCGCCATCCAGAACATGCGGTTTGACTTGCTACGCTTACGATCTGCAGGGACGGACGCGGTGTTGGGTGACCTGACTCAAGTAACCCAGCAGGCAAAGGCCTTGAACGTTGACATAAACGCCGCCATCGAAGCCGCGGGGGAAATCAAAGAAATTATGCGCGGGTCAGAACGCGTATAACTCCCTAACAGCCTTCTCGACGTCCTCAACTTGTGGCAGAATCAGCCGTTCCAGCTCCGGTGCATACGCAACGAATGTATCGACAGAGGCAACCCTGCGAACCGGCCCATCTAAGTACTCGAACATGTCGTCTGAAATGCGCGCGGCGATTTCGGCGCCGTAACCCCATGACAACGAATCCTCTGTCGCAACGATAACCTTGTTGGTTTTGCGCACGGAGTCACCAATCCTCTCCCAATCGACCGGGTTGAGAGACCGCAGGTCAATTATTTCGACACTAATTCCGTCTTCTTCGAGATTAACGGCCGCCTTGACGGCGCGCTGCACAACCGCGCCATACGTTACGATCGTAACGTCAGCGCCTTGGCGCACAACCTTGGCTTTACCGAAGGGAATCATGAAGTTGGGGCCCGGGTAGGCCGCCTTGTTGTACGTCTGCCGATACAGATGTTTGTGCTCTAAAAACAAAACCGGATCTTCACAGCGAATAGCCGTGCGAAGTAATCCATTTGCGTCGAGCGCGTTTGAGGGGC
>JAZDDC010000581.1:0-3909 GCA_036679565.1 Gemmatimonadota bacterium | reverse complement strand
GAAACCCAAAAGACAGACCGCAAACGGCGGCGGACTTGCGCGACGACATCGATGCCCTTGGGTTGGAAGGATGGGATGCCGAAGACGCGAAACGGTGGTGGGCGAATAGCGGAGTGCGGTAGGGCGGTAGGGCGGTAGGGCGGTAACGCAGCACCCCGCGGCCCGCGGTTCGTTTCCGATACCGTCCTACCGTCCTACCGCCCTACCGCTCTCCGCCCTCCGCCCTGGCATCACGTTGCTGCGTCTGGGAAAATCTTTGCGGTGACGATCCGATCACCGGGTAACAGGCTATCCACCACGTCCATTCCCCCAATGACGTTGCCGAACGATGTGTATGTGCCATCCAATTGGGGTTGCATGCTGTGCGTGATGAAAAATTGTGAGCCTTCGGTGTCTTTGCCAACGTTTGACAGACCTACGACGCCGGTCAAGAAACGAATACGCGTGTACTCGGTGCGGCCGGTTGGTTGTGCGTGGCCCTTACCCGTCGGTTCCCTGACGTCTCCTCCCTGGACAACGAAATTCGGAATGACACGATGAAATCCAGTGTCATCGTAAATGCCGCTACGAACACCGGTCACAACTGTTTGCACTCCGTATGGAGCCTGTTCCGTAAAAAGTTCGATGAGGATGGTTCCCCGTGTGGTTTCGAGTTGCAAAGTAGGATGAGCGCCCAAGCTGGTGAGCAAAGACCAATCGATTTCGGCGCCGGTTGGTAAGAACCAGTCTTCGACCGCGACATCTTTCCCCGTAAGCCGCGCAACCGCCTGAGCCGCGGTCCGTCGCACCAACGGGTTCTCGTGTTGGTTTCCGCGGCGGACTATGGCAAGAACTTTCGTATCACCGGTTCCTCCAAGCGCATTCATCAGGTCAATCGTACTCTCGATGTCATCGACGGAAAGGCGCTCGTACACTTGGGCAACCAGTTCCAGCGATCCAAGATCTTTCAACTCGGTCTCCGTCATCGCCAACGCGGCCGCAACGACCGTTCGGGGATTTTGATGACGCAACGCATCTGCGAACGTATCGTAGAAACGATCGGGTCCGTCCACTTCACCGCGCCACAGTGTCCAACGCGCAACCAATGCTTCCACCGCGGATTCGCTGATGATCGGTTCACTGGACTGGGTCAGACCTGATAACAATGAGAAAGCCGCATCGGTTTGCACGAGGGCGACTGCGGATAGCAAACCGGCCAACCCGGGACGATCGTGCTTGATAGTCTCCCTCACGTGACGGAGAACGAAATCGTCTCGACGCTGGTTGGCCAGGATGGAGAGTATTTCAGCATGCGGCACATATGCATCGGGATGTTCGGTGACCCACCTCTCTAACCGTTCGAGATGAGTGTCTTCCAAGATTTCAGACCAACCCAAAGAACCCGCGGCGGCGGTTATGACATGTTGGCTCGGATCGTCTAGCGCATCCAGTAATCCATCAAGCACTCGTGGATCGGAAGACAAGGGCGCCAGCGCTTGCGCTGTATTTGTCCGGACTCTCCAATCGACTGCGTCTGACAGACGTGTCAGCATCAGCCTCCCGTCCGCCCCGTGGAACCTCCCCAGGCCGGTGGCCACATGCATGGCGGCCGGTTCATCGATCCCATAGTCCTCAATTGCGTCACGAACGTACGCGGCGTGTAGCGCCCAAGGGCGTGAAGAAGATGTGATCCCAAAGTAAAATGACGCATTCATCCGGAGGTCGGCGCTTGGGTGTGTCAGCCGACGTGCGACCCATTCAACGCTTTGCGGTGTGTGGATGTCGCGACTGCCGAAACGCGCAATTGCCAAGGCGACTTCCGGCTCGGATATCGAATGAGCTTCCATTGTGACCAGTTCCGTCAATATGTCTTCCGGCGCTGTTTTCCCAATGGCCTCAACGATGCGTGCTTGCGCAACGATTTCGCGTTCGCGCCACAAGGCAGCTGTTAGGTCCTTACCGACGGTGGAGTCACCGGTTTGACCGAGCGCGAACGCTGCATCAGCGCGGACACGGGGATCGGGGTCGGTTAAGAGATCCGTCAAGTGCGGCGTCAGGAGGGCCGATTGAATCGAGGCCGCAGCAAATGCAGCCCGTGCCCTCACGAGCGGATCGCTGTGAGAGAGATAGTTGATCAAACCTTCAGCATCGCGATTCAACTGCAGGTCAACAACATTCTGCAAAACCGGATTAAAGAGCAGGCCATCAGAAGCTCTATCTGTCGGGGATGCGATGTCGGTGCCGGTCGGGCGGGGGGTGGCCTGGCTCGAACACCCGCATACCACGGTGGCAGCCATAATGGAGAGGGCAGTGGGTCGAAACGGAAGCATCCTGGCACCTGATCTCGGGAAGGAATTTGTCAAGGTGGTGCATTGGGGTTGGAGAACGCGGTAACCAAGATCACACGGGCCCCTTTCTTCGGCCGCCGACCGCTTCGATATTACTCAGGTTCATGGGCGCCCCCACAAACGATCCCAACACTCCCTTAGAGGTTCGGCTTGGCCGAGCCCTCGGAGACCACTACGAAATGCGTCGGCTTTTGGGCCGTGGCGGTTTTGCGGAAGTATTTGAGGTTTGGGACCTCGAACTCCAGCGAAGTCTGGCCATCAAGGTGCTACGACCGGATGTGGCCTGGACCTCCGGTATGCTCGAACGCTTCCGGCATGAAGCACGAGCCGTCGCCCGTCTCAATCACCCAAACATTCTTCCGATTCATTTCGTGGGCCAAGGAGAAGGTTTGGTGTATTACGCCATGCCGTTTGTCGAGGGAAAATCGTTGGGTGATCATTTGCGCTCAACACCTGACTTTGGCATCGATCGCTCGTTGGAAATCATTCGACCGATTCTGAAGGCCCTCCAACACGCTCATGAACGCGGGCTTGTCCATCGCGATATCAAGCCGGACAACATCATGATTGACGTGACCACGCAACGGCCCTTGCTGGTCGATTTTGGAATTGCGAAACAGGTAGATGGTGACAAGGGCCTGACACAAACCGGATTTGTGGTTGGGACGCCCCAGTACATGAGTCCGGAGCAAGCCCTGGGCGAAACCAATCTCGACGGTCGATCGGATCTGTATGCGCTGGGTGCCGTGCTGTTTCAAATGGTGACCGGGTCGCCACCATTTGACGGCGACACATCGCAGGAGATTGTCGCGAAACATATAACGGAACCGCCACCGGCACCGATCACACGCAATGCGCAGATTCCAGTGTGGCTGTCCGACGTCATCGTTCGGTGCCTGCAAAAGGCGCCAGCGAATCGTTACCAATCTGCTGTCGCAATGCTCGAAGCTTTGGATGCAGGTCGTGACTCAAACGAAACGGTATCAGTCAATGCGGAACATGTTGCCCGCCACATCCATTCGGATGCCACCGAGATTGTCCCGACCATGCAGCGTGTCTCTGCGACGACGGCGGTCTCAGCGGGAAAAGGGTCTCACGTCTTGCGCAACGTGAGCGTGCTGGTCCTGTTGGCTGTCGGCGGCTTCTTCGGTATGAGGAGTTTCCTGAACACGACGCTAACCTTCCGCAACGAGTTACAGACTGCGGTTCGGATTTCAGTGACCGGTGCGGCGGAGCAAACGGTGGACGCCGGTGACCAGGTCGAGTTGGCCGTCTCTCGGGGTCAACCATTCTCGGTAAATTGGCAGGTCGTCCGACCCGAAACGCCGGCCGGTCGCCCGATGGGTGTGGAACTTCACGGCGCTTTCGCCGATGAGGGTGCCAGCGGACGACAAACAGTAACGGCCACCGCATCTACCAGGGACAGCGTATTCTTTACCCCACTTATCACCAATATGACGCAACAACCGCTTGAGATCATCGTGAACTACGGACTCTCCGGATCGCTGTCTTGCGATTGTACGGTGATGCCTGGAATGACACGTGCCATGGTAGGTTATTATCCGCTCTATCAAAATAGTAC
>JAZDDC010000580.1:0-7007 GCA_036679565.1 Gemmatimonadota bacterium | reverse complement strand
GCCTTACCGTCCTACCGCCTTACCGTCCTACCGCCTTACCGTCCTACCGCCTTACCGCCTTACCGTCCTACCGCCCGTCTCAATAGTCCACTGGTCGCAGATAATATTCGCCGATGGCGGTTTGGGTCACCATAGCAACTGTGGGCATTTTCCGTTTCCAATGCGTGGAAGAAAGTCGTTTGTTGACCGTTGCGACTTCTTCCTGCGCGAACCCCCTAGCAATCACTTCGTTTGGTTTCATTCCTTGGAGCAGCCAATGAAGAATCAGGTCTGCCTTAGCATACGGGATTCCTAAATCGTCTTCGTCCGTTTGCCCTTGTATTAGGTCGGCCGTTGCCGGTTTGGAGACAATTTCGTCCGGCACACCCACGGCGCGCGCGAGGGACCATATCTGCGTTTTGAGCAGGTCGCCCAAGGGGTTTATTGGCGGTGAGTCGTCCGCGTGCCACGTGAAGTAACCGAGCAGTCTCTCACTCTTGTTACCGGTGCCAAGTGGCAAAGCGTCCATCGCAGTGGAAAGATCAAACAGCGTCACCATCCGTATGCGTGCCATAACATTACCCAGCCTGGCCGGGTCAGGTCTATTCAACGTGGCCGACGCATAGCCCTCCACCGCGGCGGTAATGTCCACGGTTTCGAGGCGGATGCCCAGCTGTGTGGCAACCAGTTGCGCATGCGCGCGACTCTCCTCACTCGAGCTGGAATACGGCATGCATACACCAATCACATTTTCGTTGCCCAGTGCGCGCACGGCGAGATGCGCGGTCAACGAGCTATCCACGCCACCAGATAGGCCGATAATTCCCTTCTTGAAACCTCGCTGTGCCATCTCCTCGCGCAGAAATGAGACGAGCCACTTTGCCGCAAGATCGGTATCAATAGCCAATGGTTCCGGCTGCGGCGGCGGCTTCGCAATGGTGATCTCATAACCGGACCGACCGGTTGGTTCGACTGGCGCGCGATCTGCCGGATCGAACTTGGTTCGGGGCACCTCCGGCAATCTCCAGTTCTGCAATAGTTTGGGAAGCGAAGATTCGAGATCGGCGAGCAAAGGAGACGCAGCGCGGATCCGTGTAATTTCGTCCAAAGGGCACCGACCAACGACGATAGACTCTTCGAACAACGGACCTCGCGCGAGCACGCGACCGTCCGGGCCAGCAATGAGAGAGGCCCCGGGAAACCCCTTGCCGCCCTCGAACCCTACCAGCTGGCACATGCACACATACACACCGTGTTCGCCCGCGATTGAGCGTGCCGTTAGTTCCCACCGTTCCAAGCTCGCGGGCAACGATTGGCTTCCTACCTCTGCAGTGACGTTCGCCGGCCGTACACCCCGCGCCGGTGACGCCGAGGGAACGAAGATGATTTGTGCATCGTCGAGAGCCGCAAGTGTCGGCGCGATAGAATGCCAGGCGTCCTCGCAGATAAGCATGGCTGCACGGCCCCATGCCGTGTCAAATGCTCGGACGGAGTTTCCGGCCTGTACAAAGCGATGCTCATCAAAAACCCCGTAAGTGGGCAGAAACACTTTGCGATGTACATGGCGAATCTGCGACTGCCGACCGCCAAGTGAGGCATACATGGTTGCGTTGTAATAGTGGTTCCGATGTTCCTCATAAAAACCCAGGACGACGTCCAACTGTTTGGCGCCGGAACGTTCGTGTTGCGCGTTCAAATCTGCGAGGAGCGTACCGGCTCGAACCGCAACATCCCGCACACCTCCCTCAAGGAAATAACCGGACGTTACCGTCTCCGGAAAAACCAGCACGTCTGGTGTTTCCGGCAGCACGGCTATCTGTGCGAACGCTTGACCGATCCGGCGCAAATTTTCCGCATAGTTGGCCTTGCGAGGGCTAATCTGTACAAGTGCGACGAGGGGTGCAGTCATCTCTTATGCTCGAACTCGGGGCCTGGGTCCATGATTAAGTCTCAGAGACAAGACGACGTTTCTCTTCCGACGGATTCTGCAACATCCGCTCGAAACCGCGAGCGCCGTTTGGGGCGTAACCTTCAAAGCGATTGTTGAAATACCCGTAGATGGCATCGAATCGACCAGTGATCGCGTTGACCAACGTTGCCCACTCGCTCAAGACGGCCGCCCGATCGTCCCGGACTGCTCCGAAATCCGTGTAACAGGGCCCCTGTCCCATCCACCGCACATAGAGAAAACGTGCTGTCGGATCGCGCGCCATTTCAAACAAACGTTCCCGCGTAAACCAACGACCGTCCGCGAGCACGACAGCAATCCCGCGACGACGAAGAAGGGACAAGATGTTCTGGTCAAACCACGAGCCGTGCCGAAACTCAATCGCCCAACGCAAATCCCTATCGAGGGACGGAAGAAACTCCTCAAACACCGCTCGGTTTTCAGGTGTCGCGACGAAGTCTGGACTCATTTGGAGTAAGAGGACACCAAGTCGAGATTCCAACAGACGGACACGATCAATGAAACGAGCCAGAAGGTCGGACGAATTCACCAACCGCCGATCATGTGTGATTTGTTGCGGGACTTTCAACGAAAAAACAAAAGAGGACGATACGGCCTCTTTCCACTGTACCACCACTTTCGCTGGTGGCAGTCCGTAAAATGTCTCGTCCACCTCGACCGTGCCAAATTCTTTACCATAAAACGCAAGCATCTTACCAAACGACAGGCCGTCTGGATAAAAGGGCCCGGCCCAAGCCCTGTAGGCCCATCCCTGTGTGCCCAAGAATAGCGACATCGTCACTTCGCAACCGACGCTCGGTGCCAATACATCCGCACCTCAGAAAGTAAACCACCGTCAGTTTCGCAAAACAACGAACCCCTCACATCCATAAGCTCGCCCGTCCGCCGCCGTCTGAACGTGCAGCGAAACTCGGTGGCGAACCAGGGCCCTGCAATGAAAATCTCGCCGGATTTAAAGGATACCTCCGCCTGTTCTCGTGGAACGTCTTTCCAATACCCGCGAATCGCGTCACGTCCCCGCAGTGGCTGGTCAAACGGTTCCGGGTAAAAAACTCCCGTTTCCGAAAAGACGTTGCAAATTCGCTCTTCATCCCCCTTCTCCCACCCAGACCCAAAGGCCCCTATCAGCTTTTCGTAAAGCGGCTTTTCAGACATTCAATCATCACCCTGCGCGACAGCCGCGCAACCAAGCGTCCGGGCCAGCTCGAACCCTACAATCTCATCCTTGGCTCGACCATCCAACCTGAGCGTCATGGGCCCGTTGAACGGTTGACGCGTGACAACCCTAAAGCGTGCGCCTGGTTTGAGTCCAAGTGATGCTAAAAACCGTAACCGCTCGGGATCTTGATCGGAAACCATGAGCAATTGCCCGCGAACACCCGACGGCACCTCCGTCATCGGGATCAGTTGCAACTTCTCCACCTCACCGAACGCTGTCGGAATCGGCGCACCATGCGGATCGTACCTGGGATTGCCGAGGGCAACCGCCATCCGCTCGATAAGATCGTCAGACACCGCGTGCTCCAAACGCTCCGCCTCGTCGTGCACGTTGTCCCAATCGTAGTCCAGCTGCCCTATGAGGTAGGACTCGAGAATCCTATGGCGTCTTAACATCCGAAGTGCCGCCCGACGCCCGACATCAGTCAATTGTACGCCCTTATACGGCGCGTGCTCCAACAGACCGGATTCCGAGAGCCGCTTGATCATCCCGCTCACCGATGGCGGTGCGATATCGAGCACATCAGCAATAGCGCTGGTCTGGGCGGCACCGTGACGCTCTTCAAGCTTGTAAATCGCTTTGAGGTAATCCTCAGTGGACCTCGTCAGCTTTTTCGAATCAACCATTGGGACGCGCCGTCATTTTACGATAAAGCGAAATATAAAATTATGGATGCCTAAACTCTATATGAGTCCTGTTGATTGTTTACTAACTCCAAGAAAGGCTTTATGATACGGTGTGTCATACCCCAAATGATATGAGGTTCTAGAACGAATGCGGGGACGGTAAGACGGCGATCTTTGATCTCGACGGTGGTCATTTTTTCGCTCGCCGCAAGATCCCCCAAGTCGATCCAGACGTGACCGGCAACTTCGTCGTTGGGTATAACAATTGGACGCTCGGGAAGACCAAAAACGAATGGACGCACAAGTACAGGGGGCAAGGAGGGCGTCGTGGGCCGGAGATCATCCAGCTCCCCCAGCACCATGCCCCGCGTCAATTCAACACCTGTCTCTTCTTTCGTCTCTCGGATCGCGGTTTCCATAAGGTCCGAATCCGAATCGTCAAACCGGCCGCCTGGAAGAGCCATTTGTCCGGACCAACGGTCGCCGACCCTGACGGCGCGTTTGATGAACAGGATTTCACCACCGTGTCCCACGGGAACGACGGTGATAGCAACAGCAGCGGGAGCTGCGCTTTCGTCGGACACTCGCTGCGGCGTTTGGGCGTTCAGTCGGCGAAAAATGGTACGGTGAAGGTGTGACATATTTGTGACGCAATAGTGGAACGAAGATTGCAACCTCGGGTTAGTGTGATAATAACGCCGAGACCAGGGGCCCAAGTTTTACATCGGCCTACGGCCGATTTTTCAGCATAAAGGTCGCGATCCAGCAAAGGAGGAATTATTCAACGTTTAACTGTCGGAATACTCGCCGTGGCTACACTCGCGGCAGCAAGTCTACTGATGCGCAAACGGCGCCCACCGGCGGATGATTGGTCGGTTGCCGGAGCGCAGGTTGATGTAGACGACCTGTACGCGGCTGGGTTGTAGGCGCAAGACGGGCGGACGGTACAACGCAACCGCCCGTCTTGGTTATCCTCAAAACAAGTACCTCGAAAACCACGCAACCGTCTCATCTATCGCCTGATCCAAACAGGTATTTGAACCTTCCCAGGGCTCCTTGGCTCCAAACGTGTGGCCACCGTCTTCAATCAAAACCAACTTTGTTTCGCAGTCAGGTGAACGAGCCGTTTCGAACAGCTTGACACCATCGGCCACCGAAACAACTTCATCGACCTGACCATGAACGATTAGCCAGGGGGTCTTCAGCGTGCGTGCGGCGTTCGCAATGTGCAGCTCGCGTTGGGATTTCGAGTCAATCTCCTCGACTAGGTCCCGATAGATCTTCAACACTTGCCCGGTTCGGGAATTGACAACTTCGATGGAACCGTGCTCCCGCCACTTGTCCATGACCTCAGAGGGCCACCGGTCGATCGAGCCAATCGCATTCCAGGTGACAAGCGCATCCGTGCCGTGTTTGGCGGCGTACAGGATGGCCGCACCACCACCACGGCTATGTCCAAAGACACCGACTCGACGGGGCCGCGCCAGGCCGTGGATGCCTCCGGTTGCCAATGCATCGCATACGATTTCGATATCGTTGACATCGCCGGAATGTGTTGCATGTCCGAATCGGTCCAATTCCGTGAACGTTTTCCCATCCGGCCCAACCCCACTGCCTGAGAAGTTGAACGCAACCGTCGTGAAACCTGCCCTCGCACAACGGTCCGCCAAGTGCGGGAAAAATCCCCAATCCTTGAAGCCCTTAAACCCGTGGCAGATGCACACCGCCGGCCGACCCGAACCATCTCCCACCGCGCGGTATTCTCCACGGAGCGGGCTTTTGTCGGCACCGGTGAGTTCGAATTTCACGAGTCGATAGGTCGCCATGGCCCATTTTTTGACGTTCTTCGCGCCGTTCGTTTAGATTCGACCATCGATTCTTCCGGAGTAGTTGATATTGGGCGTAACCGTACGATCATCCCCATCGGCACTTGCCACTGCCGGCCGTGCTATCTCCAGCCACCGAGGCTCTTTGCTCTCGGACTGGTCCGCTTGGGTTACCAGTAAGTTAGGTCCCTCGAGTGCGGTACCACCCAAAACGGTCACAAGACAACTCGCCTTACTCCTCGATACCTTGGGCGAACTCGACGGCCCCTTACGCCACGACGCCAATGATCTTTGGCACATTACCGCCGAGTGGTACGGAAGAACGGCGGCCGAACGCGGTCTTGCAACCGGCGAAGTCGTCGAGGATTTCCAGCATTTGCGCGAATTGGTCCTACGCGAACTCTCCGATATCATCGCAGCATCACCAGCACGCCAGTCCTTGGACACGATACTTCGGATCAACCGCCTATTGGATCAAGGGGTGGCACACGCGGTGGTTGGGTATACGGATGCGTTGGTCGAGACATTGTTGCATCGCCGCGGCGTGCCCGTGAGTTCCGGCGAGGTAGCCGCCGCCGAAATCGAGCGTCAACTCGAACAGTTCGAGCGGGAACTCCAAGCTATCCGCGACGAGCGCGGTGCGCCGATGGAAAGTACCATCAGCTCGTAATTTCCTCACCCCCATCGACGTTTATTACGTTTCCGGTAATCCAGTCGGTACCCGGCACGGACATGGCAACCACGGCATTTGCGACGTCTTTAGGCGTCGTCAGACGACCATACGGATTGCGCTTCGCTGCTGCTTCGAATAGTCGCCCACTGTCGGGGATCTTCTCGGCGGCGGGGGTACGCGTCACGCCACCACGCAAGGCGTTGACCGTGATTCCGAATGGCGCAACTTCCAACGCAAGTTGTCTAGTGTGCGATTCCAACGCGCACTTGGCAGCGGATACGGCACCATACGACGCGATGACTCGTGTCGAACCGGAGGACGTCATCGAGAACACACGACCGCCCCGCATCATGAGTTGCCTTGCGACCACATCTTGCGTCCAATAGACAAGCGAATGGGCCATCACATCCACAGTCATCTCAATGTTTTTCTTTGTCAGTCCCTTCTCGCCGATGTATGGCCTCAGGGTTCCAAATGCCAATGAGTGGAGCAACACGGCAACGGTACCACCGTTTTTCTTTATGTCTGCGCCAAGCGCATCAAGCGTCTGGTGACGTTTTTCTTCGTCCGCGGCATTGATGTTGAAATACAAACTCCGCCGACCAGTCGCGACGATCTTCGCTTCCAGCTCCGCAACGTGCGCCATGCCGGCTTTTCGGTCCAGGTGAACTCCCGCTATGTTGTACCCGGCATGGGCCAGCGCAAGGGCCGTCGC
>JAZDDC010000058.1:0-2355 GCA_036679565.1 Gemmatimonadota bacterium | reverse complement strand
ACTATCCCGCGTCTCGACGAAGTAACCTTGGACATGTCAGTCCTCATGTTCGTATTCGGCTCAATCGCGTTTATAACACTGCTTTTTGGTTTAGTGCCGGCGATCAGGATATCCGGCACTGGCGTTGCCAGGGCCCTACATGAAGGTGGTCGTGGTACTCATGGTGGACAAACCAAACAGTGGTTCCGATCTGCGTTGCTCGTTGCAGAAATAGCGATTTCACTTGTCTTACTCAGTGGCGCCGGGTTATTGCTGAAAAGCTTCGCTCGATTACAAGCGGTTGATCTTGGTTTCGTCAGCGAAAACGCCATCTCGTTTGGTTTGTCGCTTCCCGGGGCCACGTACGACGGCCCCGATGCCGCAGTACAGTTCTTCGAGAGACTGGAAGATCGCCTGCGTGCCAATCCTCGCATCGAACAGGTTGGTTCCGTTCTTGGACGACCGCTCGGGGGGAATAGATTTTCCGTTGCAACGGATTTTCTCGATCGGCCACCTGTTCCAGAAGGCCAGCAACCCGACGTCGCCGTTCACGTTGTCACACCCGAGTACCTCAGTACGATCGGCGTGCCCCTTGTTCGCGGCAGGATGTTGCTACCAACCGATCGTATCGATGATGGTAGGGTTGCGGTGGTGAGCCAGCGGATGGCGGCAAGATTTTATCCAGATGTCGATCCCATCGGGAAACAAATACGGTTGGGAATTGGAGTCGGATACGATGTGGGCGACGAACCCATCACCATCGTTGGAATCGTCGCAGACGTGCGAACGAGATCTGTCACGCAAGAGCCCGTTCCGGAAGCTTACCTCGCACAGGCGCAGATGGGTTCGTCGTTCCTGTCTGTGGTTGTCCGCGGCGTAGGCTCGGTGTCCGAACTTCTGCCGTCTATCCGACGTGAGATTCGCGCGATCGATCCCAACCTGCCCATCCGCAGCGCGGAAACGTTAAACGAAACGGTCTCTCGTGCGTTTGGGTCCGCGCGGTTTCATCTCACACTACTGATGGTTTTCGCCGGTGTTGCGGTTGCACTGGCCGCCGTCGGTCTTTATGGCGTCGTGGCGTATCTCGTTTCCCAACGGAGGCATGAGATTGGAGTACGCATCGCGCTGGGCGCGACAAGTGGGGATGTTGTCCGACTCGTCCTACGACAAGCTACCCGACCGGTGTTGATTGGGTTGGCCGTGGGTATCGGTGGAACCATCGCGGCCTCACGCGTTTTGAACTCGCTGCTCTACGAGGTCCCCGCGCGGGACCCAAGCACCGTCCTCATCGTCACGATATTGTTAGGCGTCGTTGCATTGGCAGCCGTCATGATTCCCGCTCGGAAGGCCAGCCGGATCGCACCCTTGATGGCGTTACGGAATGACTGACGGACCAGTCCGTCCGAGATGAACTCCATGATCATGCGGAAGGGGACGTAGCGGTGAGTGTGAGCCACGGAGGTTTCGCTTACCGCATCGAAAAAATAAAGAGCCGACCCCTTGGTCGGCTCTCTTGGTACAGCGAAAACGCTGATGCACCTCACACGTAAATAAAATATATCAAGCGATGGTTGTGGATACAAGTTTGTGCGGTGGGTGCCGGTACCCGGATTCGAACCGGGACGAGCCTTCGCTCGAGCACGTGTGAGGCGCTTGCGTCTACCAATTCTGCCATACCGGCGACCCGTTAATGACCGAGTGTCACTGGCGACGACTCACACTCGTCGCCGACCGCGGTGCAATCTGTTGGGTTTAGCGGGCCGGATCGGCATCTCAAAAACGACGGTCGTTGCGAAGTCTTGCGATCCTGGGGAATGCTCCCACAGCCGGATTGACCTACAAAACAGCCTAATGCTGTCCTCGGCGCAGCCCGAGTACTCGTGGTGGCTTTAACTCAACCGGTTAGAGCGCTGGATTGTGGTTCCAGAGGCTGGGGGTTCAAGTCACCTCAGCCATCGTTTGCAGGTTTGGGCAGAATCTCTCCCGCAGACTCAACCATCTACCGCGTCTCATGAGTCGAGCAAGATTTGGTGCCGTACGATCTCATCAGACACCAATTCGGGTTCACGTCAGTGTTAGTTCTGGCGCACCATGCCGAATCTTGAGAACTCCATGTTCGACAACCTCCGGCTCGGCGTCGGGATCGCCCGTCGCCAGTACCGCGCCAATCTTCGCCATGGTTGCCCCTGTGGCCAGCACGCTTTGATGAGAAATGCGATGCTCACCGACGCGTTTGCCCCCCCCGCCTTGGCAACCCGAGACTGGCTCGAGCCGATACGTTCGGCGACATCGGTTTGTGATGGGTCGTTGTTCCGTCGTGTCCGGATGAGGCAAACGGCGAGCGCGGCCTTGGTTTGGGTCAGCTGTGCTTCTTCC
>JAZDDC010000579.1:0-7962 GCA_036679565.1 Gemmatimonadota bacterium | reverse complement strand
CGATGCCGTTCAGTGCCGAAAGTGTTTCCTCGGTACCACCGGAAAACGACATCACCAGGACGAGTGTTTCGCGATCGACAGTCCAAGGAATGTTGTAACTCCGTGAGACAAACAGACGATCGCCCAGGTCCCGCGCGAAAACGTCGGCAATCACGTCTGCGGGGAGTGCGGAACCCCCCATACCAGCCACAATCACCCGTTTGGCGGTTGTCTGGATGTTGTCGGGAAATGCCGGATCGGTAAGCGCGAATTCGATTTGGTCCGGCGTGCGTTGGATGACGCTCGCCATGTCGTTCTCATCGAACTTGGTGGCGAGTGCAGCGAAATCCGGTGACGACCCGTTGCCGACGGTATCCGTTTTCATGCCTGTGCCTGCCTTTGGGTGATTAGGTCCCAAGGTGGACAAGCTCCGGCTCCGCCTCCTCGCGCTTTAAGTACGCGTTCTGATCGTGTTCCAGCGCGCCTTTTGGCAAGTGATCCCATAACGCGCCAAGATCACGTTTGACTCGTTCGACGTAGAAATTTGGAATTTCTGTGGTTTCGCCGTCGAAGAACTTCCGGAGTTGCTTGTCTGTGTCCAACATCCCACGGAGCATGGTGAAGTATTTGATACGGCCGTATCCCTCGGATGAAACGGCGCGTAGCACATTCATCCAACCTGGAATCGACGAACCTTGCGTCCGGAATCGATTCCAGATGGCGCGGCGACTGAACGAATGTTTTGTGACGTCAATGACGTGGTCGTAAAACTCTGTCCACTCGTAGTTGAGTGGCTTCACGTTCATTGCGTGGTGGTTGTTCAGGAAATGGAACGGGAACGGCAACACCCGCCTGTCGCGTTGGAGCGACAAGTTAAGCGGCGCCGCCTGACCGAATGCGGATAGCAGCGAATAGCCCGGAAATGCGCCAGGGGTCATGTCGATGAATCTCTTCGTCAACTCGAATGGCTCGTCCCCCTCATCCGAATCCAACCCTAACACAAAATTCGCCTGTAGGTAGGGGATGTACTCCATGATCAAGTTGATGTGCTCCGAGATCTGCTTGACCTTTTCCGCGCCGCTGCGTTTCCCTGACTTGGACTTGTTCCCCATGTCGTACCAGGACTCAATGCCGGGGAGTATCGCGCGGAATCCGTTCTTCTTGAGACGTTTCAGATGATCTTCGGACAGAATGGACAAACTGCTTTCGGCAACATGATCCATCGCTCCCGGTGGCACGACATCTTCGATGGCGTCCATGTAATCATTGAAGCGGATGCCAAAATTGGGGTCATGCCAACCAAGACGGGGTCTCTTCACCGTCTTGAGGAGAAACCTGAGATCCTCACGCAAAGCGTCAAACGAAAGCGGTTTATAATCCACCACCGAATCGATACAGAAACTGCATGTGTACGGGCAGCCAAGACTCCCGATCATCGGAACGATTTTGATCGTGGGGGCCTTTTTGAGTGTGGAGTCGATAAACTTCCACCGTTGCTCGACTGACGGCAGTTCGTTTGGTTGAGACGGAGCCGCTAACTCGACACCCATGGGTCGGTGTTGTGTGCAATCGGAGAGAACGTCTTCCAGTGTTGAGCGGTCGGTAAACCCAAGGACGTAGTCAAAGTATTTAAGCGCATCGTCGGGGTAACAGCGGGCGTGTGGACCACCCAAGACCGTGATAGCCCCACGCTTCTGGAACATAGCGCTAATCGCGTACGCGGTCTGTGCTGATTGCGTGAACGAGCTGATAAATAAGAGGTCCACCGAGTCGGGGAGTTGCTCGATGAGGTTCTCGAAGCCAGTGTAACAGATGAAATCGACGTTGTGACCGGCCTCTTCGCACCAGATGGAGATAACCTGGGGCATGATGCTGGCCAGGTTGGGGTTCATGACCCGGGCGTACAATGCCTTCGTTGGTCCACGCGAGACGAGATCTACGACGCCTATATTGAGTTTACGCAACAAACCCCCTAGCAGTATGTACGTGACAACCGCACAACTCTTTATCTTTTAAGTTGATGATTTACATGCACACCAAAGTTCGCAATGTGGCTACGGGGCGCAAGGGCAAAAGCCGGTTCGACCGTGCCGCCAATGGGATCTCAGACGGGCGAATACGGTGATAAGACGAATTTCGATGATTGTTGTCATCCTCGCGGTGACGGGTGTCTGCGCCCGTTTCGGGGTGTGGCAGCTCCAACGACTGACTGAGCGCAAAACGCAAAATGCATTGATTGCATTCCGGGTGTGGTCGTCATCACCCCGTTAGTTCTTGAGGATGGCTCTGCCATTTTGGTTGAGCGCGGTTGGGCGCCGTCACCTGATGCCCGGCGGGTACGGTTGGATCTCCTCGGTGAGTCCGAGGAAGCCACGGTCGCCGGAATCGTGCTTGAGCCATCTGATGCGGTGTTCCCATTGGGTGCCGACTGGCCGCTGTACATCCGCTCGGTGAACACGGATTCGTTGGACACCAGGTATCCGTATCGGCTGTTGCCGTGGGTGTTGCGGCGGACCGATCCGCCTGTCTCGATGGGTGCGCAGGTGTTTACCGCGGTTCGTCGTCCGGTGCTGTCCAATGGTCCCCATCTGAGCTATGCCGTGCAATGGTTTAGTTTCGGGCTTATTGCGCTGGTCGGCGGCTCAATTTTGGTATTCCGGGGAGATCAGGGTCACCAGCTAACCGCCGTGCGGGATTGACGTACTCATAGAACGGCCCCAGTCTAGAACCCACCAACCACGCCAATCCATACTAGAGGAGTCACCCATGGGTAATCGTCGCGAGTTCCTGCGCACTATGGCGGGCGTAACCGCCACGATCCCGGCTCTCGCCGACGACAGTCTGCGACGACTCGATTCGGCAGATTCGGCCGTACGCCACCGCTCGCCCGAGGATGTCGCGGCGGATGAAGACTTTTGGTTCGAGGTACAGCAGTCTTTTACCGTCGATCGGAGTCTTGTCAATCTGAACAACGGTGGCGTATCACCGAGCCCACGAATCGTTCAGGACGCCATGAAGCGTGACCTGGACTTTTCCAACGAGGCCCCTGTCCATACCATGTGGCAGGTTTTGGAACCGCACATCGAAGGTGTGCGGATGCGTCTGGCGGACGATTTTGGCTGTTCGCCCGACGAGATGGCCATCACAAGGAATGCGAGTGAGGCGCTGGAAATTGCGCAGCTGGGAATCGATCTGGAGCCCGGCGACGAGATCCTCACAACCGACCAAGACTATGGACGAATGTTGACCACGTGGGATCAGCGTGTGCGACGAGAGGGAATCGTCATCAACAAGGTCTCGTTCTCAAATCCACCGGCGAGCAAACAAGAACTGGTGGACATGTTTGCTGAGGCGTTGACGCCAAAAACACGCGTGCTGCATTTCTGCCACATTACGAACTTGGCAGGCCTGATCTTCCCTGTGAAAGAGATCTGTCAGATGGCGCGTGCGCGTGGTGTTGACACGATAGTCGATGGTGCCCACGCATACGCGCATTTTCCGTTCACGCGCGACGATCTTGACTGCGACTACTACGGCACGTCGTTACATAAATGGCTACTGGCACCGCATGGAACCGGCTTCCTCTATGTCCGTCGGGAAAAGATCAAGGATCTGTGGCCCATGATGGCGGCGCCAACCGCGATGAACGAAAATATTCGGAAGTTCGAAGAGATCGGCACGCATCCGGCGGCCAACCACAACGCCATTGCGGAGGCGTTGACCTTCCATCAAACAATTGGGGCGGAACGAAAAGCCGCGCGACTGCGATATCTGCGTGACCGTTGGATGCGCTACTTCGATGGCATGAGCGGTGTGAAGATCAATACGAGTTTCGATCCGGAGATGTCATGCGGTTTGGCGAACATCGGATTGGAAGGCGTAGAGCCGGCAGCCATTGCGTCACACATGTGGAAAACGAGACGGGTCATCATCACGCCGATCGGACACAAAGACTGCAAAGGTCTTCGTGTGACGCCGAATGTTTATACGACGCTCCGCGAAGTTGACACGTTTATCGAAGGGTTCGAGCAAATCGTCCGGCACGGCTTGCCCTCCTAGCTAGGGGTTTTCCCCGTGCCAGCAGGTTCTACAAGACCCCGAAGTGCTTCGGGGTCTTGGACCCCAACGAGTGTACCGGATAGTTCGCCGTTTCTAAATCCGGCGAAATAAGGGATGGAGCGTACGCCATAGCGCTGCCCAATGGTTGGCGCAGCATCCGTGTCTACTTTCACCACCAGTGCCTTCCCTGCCATGTCGAGCGCAATTTGATCCAGCGTGGGAGACATCGTCCGGCATGGACCACACCAGTCGGCGTAGAAATCGACGAGTACCGGGACACCTGCTTCCAATACTGTCTTGTCGAACTGGTCTTCGCGCACGCGGATGGGCCGATCTAACCTGAACGGTTTTTTACAAGAACCACATTTCGGATGATCCTCGTATCGCGCGAGCGTTACATCGTTCAGGGTGTCACAGAACTGACACGATAGCGTAACGTGACCTGCGTCTGACATGTTCCTGTTAGGAGTCACGTTTGATAATACCGGACTCCATCCACACCAGTTCGTCATTCATGACGCGTTGGGCGGTCTTGTAAATCTTGACGTCATCGTTTCTGAATAACGCGCGGAAATGTTCCCCGATGCGCCGCCGAGCAATACGCGAAAACGTATCTGCCAAGTCCACCGCAGTGGCTGCATGTGCGCGATCTTCGGCGGACTTGCTCTTTTGTAACATCTGAGCTTGTGAGCACGCCGCGCTGATCGCAAAGAGTTCGGCGCCGACGTCTACGAGTCGCCCAAGGACGGCTTGTCTTTTTTCCAAACCGGGCCCGAACCGTACGATGGCGTGGAACATGTTCCTCGAGAGACGGCGCGATGTACGATCGACGTATCTCATATGTTTCGCGAGTTTGCCGAACTGACCAAAACGCGGCCACCATCCCCAACCAATCCATCGTGCGGGGTACCACCACACGTAGTAGAATGCTGCTTTGACCAGTCCCCCAAGTTTGGCGCCCACCGACGCACGCGGATCCGCAATGGCTCCAGCGACCTTGAGGTGCGAATCGACGGCTTCGCGTGCGATGAACAGCCGCATGATCTCCGAAGACCCTTCAAATATCAGGTTGATCCGGAAGTCTCTCATCAAGCGTTCGACCGGTTCACCACGTTCCCCGCGAGCTTCGAGGCTCGATGCAGTTTCGTAACCGCGCCCACCCCGGATTTGCAGGGTGTCGTCGATGATCTCCCATCCACGTTCTGTGTTCCACATCTTGGCCATCGCCGCTTCGAGCCGGATGTCGGCGCCACCGCGATCTGACATGCGCGCGGCAAGATCAGACACCGCTTCGAGTGCGAATGTGTGTGCGGCCATCGATCCGAGCATCTGCGCCACCGCATCGTGTTTGCCGATTGCCCGTCCCCACTGGACGCGTTCTTGGGAAAATCGACGACTGATGTCGAGGCACATCTTTGCCGCGGCGGCTGAACTGGCCGGAAGGGTGAGGCGGCCGGTATTGAGGGTGATCAGTGCCAGTTTGAGTCCACGGCCCTCGCCCCAGAGGATATTTTCCTTCGGCACTCTGACGTCTTTGAAACGCAGGACGGCGTTCTCGATGCCCTTCAGGCCCATGAAGTGGCAACGGTTTGTGACCTCCACGCCCGGCCAATCAGTTTCCACGATGAACGCGGTAATACGCCGTTCACCCGTTTGGGCCATCACCACCATTAGCTCGGCGATTGTGCCGTTGGTACACCAAAGTTTCTCCCCGTTCAAGATCCAGGTGTCGCCGTCGTCTGTTGGTTTGGCGGTTGTGGTCATGCGCGCGGGGTCGCTTCCCACGTCCGGTTCCGTAAGCGCGAATGCGCTGATGGCGCCTTTGGCCAGCCGTGGTAAGTATTTCGAACGCGCCAAGTTTTGCCAATCCATCAATGATGTGCTGGGGGATCTTCGAGTTTCTCTCGATTTCTTCCGGATCGACGTTCTCTTTCATGAACTTCGCGAGGGCATCGATGAACGGGGCGGCGCGTTTTTCCTCTTCCGGGTCAACGGTAGGGAATGGGTGGATGAGGTCAAGGCGTAGCTTGCCGTCGAAGAGGCCGCGGACAAAGCTGGGTGCGGTCCACTCCGTTTCGCGTGCAGCCTCGGCCACTTCGCGAGCTTGAAGCTCGGTGACCTCAGGTTGACCTTTTGTCTCCGCCGGTGGCGGTGTTTTTGTTTCAACACTTGTCATATCGATAACTCTCTCGAACCGAGTGACCTTAGCTGATCGTAGAATGGATGCAACAATAAAACTTATTCAATAACAAGGTATCGCCAGGAACACTGCAAAACTTATTCATTTATCACCAAAAATGGGCCGCGGCACCCGGCCGGCCGGCTTGGGGTATCAAACCCGACCGGTTGCGCCATATGCCTCGGAGCGGCAAGATTCTCGGTCTTGCGAAAGGTAACGGCGTGCAAAAAAGGCACTTAGGGTGTCGGCTCCGGGCCACAGCCCGTTGGGGGTCGGCAGGGGACCAAGGAAGCCGGCCCGCATGAATGACTTGCCCAAAGAACCACCGCTCTACCCGTCACGTTCGGGCTCGGGCGCGACGCTGGGTGGCAAACTCCGTGCTCGCCTGACACCGCCGATCGTCATGTGGGGGGTCACGCCGACAGGTGTCGAGATTGCGGCCGGTGCGGCCAACGTCCTGAAATGCCCATTCGACGTGGTAGTGGGCGCGCACGTTCGACTCGAAGGTCTCGGCGTTGTCGGGGCGATGGCGGAGGATTGTGATGCAGTTTTGGACCCGAATTTCGAACCGCGCTTCGGCATCATGGAGGCGCTCAATGAGGCAATCGATCGTGCGAGAAGAGCCATCAAGACAGAGCGATTGCTCTTCCGTGGCCAACGGCCGCTACGAGACATCGCGGACGTCGAGCTTGTTATTATCGACGGACACGTCACCAGCTCATGGAAACTTTTGGCGGCGGCGGAAGCGGCTGCGGTCTTGGGCCCCGCCCGGATCGTCTTGGCTGCACCGGTCAGCACACAGGCTGTCCGGGAACACATTGCGAGCCGTCGGATTGAATTTGCCTGTCCTTCTATTATGGAAGATCCAAGTGGGCATCCAAACCCGTTTGGTGACCCGCAAGACCCCACGGCCGAAAGGCTCCGTAGTATCGTTGTTGCCCGCCAAGCTGCTTAGCCTGCTTGTGGCACCGGTTGCCGCAATCTGCGTGACAATGCCTGTAAGTGCGCAGCTGGTTCCGCCATCAACAGGCGGCGTCGGCGAACTTGACCGTATTCTCCAACGTCTTGCCGAACCGCGGCGCGTTCTCATGGTCGGGGCCCATCCGGATGACGAAGATACCGACCTTTTGAGCCTGATGGCACGCGGGATCGGTGCTGAGGTTGGGTATCTCTCGCTCTCGCGGGGCGAGGGTGGTCAAAACCTCATCGGGACCGAACTCGGCCCGTCCCTGGGCTTGTTGCGATCCCAGGAACTCGTGTCCGCCAGAACGGTCGATGGTGCCCAGCAGTTCTTTTCTCGGGCCTTCGACTTTGGTTATACCCGTTCGCTGGATGAGACGAACCAACATTGGCCAGCCGATTCAATCCTAAAAGACGTGATCCGGATCGTCCGGCGCTTCCGCCCCCACGTCATCGTCTCCGTTTTCTCCGGCACTCCGCGGGATGGGCACGGGCAGCATCAGGCGGCCGGTGTTGCGGCGCGCAAAGCGTTCGAGGTATCCGCGGATGCGAACGTTTTCCCCGAACTGGCATCGGAAGAGGGACTCACGCCATGGATGCCGCTGAAATTGTTTCGATCAACCCGATTTGACACTGCTTCAACGTCGGTTCGACTACCGACCGGCGGGTTGGACCAACGGGTCGGTCGATCGTTTCACCAAATTGCGATGGAGAGTCGCAGCCGGCACCGCAGCCAAGACATGGGCATGATGCAACCCATTGGCCCAAGCCGAACAACTTTCCGG
>JAZDDC010000578.1:0-5760 GCA_036679565.1 Gemmatimonadota bacterium | reverse complement strand
ATCGAAGCAATGCGTCGGAAGTGCGTTCCGTCATCGATTACCCCTCGAGATTTCTTTTCCGATGTCGATCGGGTCCGCCATCTATTCGCACGGCTGATAAACGTCTCCGATGCGAATTCTATCGCCATGGTACCAGCCGTGTCTTACGGTATGGCTGTCGTGGCCAAAAATACACCGATCTCTGCTGGTCAAAACATCGTTGCCGTACGACACCAGTTTCCATCCAATGTGTACACTTGGAAGCGATTGTGTGCCGAGCGTGGCGCCGAACTCAGGGTTGTGGCTCCGCCGGTTGGGAACGTGAATCGCGGTGCCAGCTGGAACCAGCAGATCCTCGAGGCTATCGATCGCAAAACGGCTTTGGTGGCAATGCCTCAGGTTCATTGGACAGATGGGACCATCTTTGACCTCTTGGCGGTGGGAGCACGGGCACGTGACGTCGGGGCGATGTTCGTGATCGACGGTACCCAATCGGTGGGAGCGTTTCCGTTCGATGCCGCTCTCATCAAACCCGACGCCCTCGTATGTGCCAGTTACAAGTGGCTGATGGGCCCGTATGCGACCGGTGTTGCCTACTTTGGTGCCAGATTTCTGGATGGGGTTCCCCTCGAAGAAACATGGATCGGCCGTGCGGGAAGCGAAGATTTTAGCGGCCTCGTTGATTACGAGGGTGAGTACCGTCCCGGTGCGGTGCGATTTGACGTGGGCGAAAACAGTAACTTTGCGCTGATTCCCATGCTCACCGCATCGCTGGAGCAGGTGTTGGAATGGGGCGTTGCGAACACATCAGTCTATACGCGTGCCCTTACGCGGGACCTGTTCCCGTTCGTTAAGAGTCGTGGCTATAGTGTGGAGGCGGACCAACTACGCGCCCCTCATCTCTTCGGCATCCGCCTACCACCGAAGTCCGATACGCAACAGCTGAAGAGCAAGCTCGAATCGCAAGGTGTCTTTGTATCAGTACGTGGGGATGCTATCCGAATTTCGCCGCACGTCTATAACGATGCGAATGATATCGCCAGGTTGATGGAATCGCTTTGAATTCCGCCGCAATTACCTAGCATCAAGGAACCTCTCTGCATCTCCGATAACGAATAGAAGTGGTAAGGACGCCATGCATTCGTTGCACCGCCGACAAAGTGGCGGTGAGGGAGGTTCCCCATGTTTACATCTCGCACATTACTTCGAGCGGCGACGTGCCTGTTCATGACATCGGGCGCATTGTCATGTGGCCCGACTGGCGCGTACTCGGGCAGCGCGGTCGCGCCACGCAATGAAGCGGCGGTCACGGTCACAAATCACAATTGGGCAGACATCAAGGTTTATGTGGTCCGAGGGGGTTCGAAGTTCCGCCTGGGGTCGGTTACGAGTTTCACCACCACGAGGTTACGCATTCCCGGCGTTGTCTCAGGAGCGGCTGATTTTCGTCTTCGTGTGGAGTTGATTGGTTCTTCGGTAAGCTATACGACGGAAATCGTTCGCCTGGGGCACGGGGATCAAATCGATTTGATGATAAACACCTATTTGCCCCTTTCGAATATCGCAATTCGATAACAGGCCCCGTCAGGGGTGGTCATGGCCCCTGCGACGACCGTGGGTGTTCACCAAACGGGCTGGGCGGGGAACAACCGTGCCAGCCCGCTGGATACCGTCCAGCTAAGGGTTCTTAGGAGCCGGGCAGGCTTCTCGAATCTCGCGATCCGGCCGACACGCCCGCCGCGATTCCCACGCCAAATAAAATGGCGGTTGGAACCCCGATAAACGGAAGTAAGGCGAGGGGCGAAGCTGCCAGTGCCGCGACGGTGCCCGCTACGAGTGGCGTGGCCGGTTTGTGGGCGGTTTCGACAAACCGTAGCCGTTCCCGAACAAAACTTCGGGTTTTGATGAACCCGAACAGCGATCCGCCACCGGCGACGGCAGCGGCTATCAAAAAACCAAACATGAGTGTCCTCCCTTTATCTCAGTACGAAACAAAGCGCCTCGCGGGTTTCACGAAAGGGCAGACTCAGGATTAACCTGCCACCGTCCACGTCCGGCCCGACTCCAGGAGGCTTTGGATGTCGGCCCTACTTCTCTTGGTCGTTGGCTCGGCCTGCTGCGTCAGTTCGTCGCCGAAGGTTGGCTTGGGATCGCAGTACAGCACGCCGATCGCGACGGGAAACTCCGGTGGCTCGAGTGAAGCAATGAGTGTGGCCATGATTCGGTTTTTCTCGTCGTGGACCAATATGTCCGCGTCGGTGATGCCGTTTTCTCCTATTGTGACGACTTCTAACGCGAGATTCGATCCTTCACGTATGCGAACACCTTTCGAATTATCTGCGCCGAAGAGCATGGGCTTGCCGTGTTCGAGATGAAGCTGGTTGTTTCCGGCGACTGGTTTCTCGGTGAAATGCGCGAATGCCTTGTCGTTAAAGACGATACAGTTCTGGAAGACTTCGACAAATGAGGCACCGCGGTGCGCATGGGCCCGCATGAGCGTTTGCGCCAGATGTTTTTGCGACGTGTCGATGGAGCGCGCAACAAAACGCCCTCCCGCCCCGAGCGCGAGATTGGTGGCCGAAATCGGGGACTCCACTGAACCTTTTGGGGTCGATGGTGACCGCGTTCCACGGCGAGATGTTGGGGAGTACTGTCCCTTTGTAAGACCGTAGATCTCGTTGTTGAAGAGAACGATTTGTACGTCCACGTTGCGGCGCAGGATGTGAATCATGTGGTTGCCGCCGATGCTGAGCGCGTCACCGTCGCCGGTGATGATCCAGATGTCCAACTCAGGGTTGGCGGTTTTTATTCCGGTGGCGAACGCGGGCGCGCGCCCATGGATGGTATGAAAACCATACGTCGACATGTAATACGGAAAACGCGCCGCACATCCAATCCCGGAAACGAAAACCGTGTTGTGGCTTTCCACCTGGAGATCGGCCAGCGTTCGCTGCACACACTTGAGAATTGCGTAGTCACCACAACCGGGGCACCAACGTACTTCCTGATCGGATGCGAAATCCTTTGCGGTCTTTTTCTCATTTGTGGCGACAGTCATGCGCAATCCCCCGACTTGGAACGAATCGTTTCTAAGATTTCTGAAACCTTGAACGGCTTGCCGGTCACCTTCGTCAGTGGTTCAGCCGGGATGAGGTACTCGCTCCTTAGAATCTTCACCAATTGACCCATGTTCATTTCGGGTACAATCACTTGCTCGAACCCTGCCAACAACACGCCCAGGTTTGCAGGGAATGGCCACAGATATCGTAGATGAATGTGTGAAACCTCGATGCCTTCGTCGTGTGCGTTGCGTACCGCTTGGTTGATTGCCCCAAAAGTTGATCCCCATCCGACGAGTGCCAATCGACCATGTTCGGGTCCCACGTTCACCGTTTGAGGCGGTATGTCGTTTGCCACCCCTGCAATTTTAGCAGCACGCGTTTCCATCATACGTTGATGGTTGTCCGGATCGTAGGAGATGTTGCCGGAGTCGTAGTCTTTTTCCAAACCGCCAATCCGATGCTCCAGACCGGGCGTTCCCGGTTTTGCCCAAACACGCGCAAGTGTCTCGGGATCACGGAGAAATGGGTGAAAGTCTTTCGGGTCGGTACGGTAGCTAACGGGGAAGTCCGGAATAGCCGAGGCGTCGGGAATGAGCCAAGGTTCGGCCGCGTTGGCCAGATAGCCGTCGCTGAGTAGCATGACCGGTGTCATGAATTTTGTTGCCAAGCGAACAGCCTCGATAGCCGTCTCGAAACAATCGCTTGGAGTGGCGGACGCCAAAACCACCAGTGGCGCATCGGCGTTGCGACCATAAACCGCTTGGAGCAAGTCCGATTGCTCGGTCTTGGTAGGCAGCCCGGTTGACGGGCCCGCTCGCTGGGTGTTTACAACGATCAATGGCAATTCAATAGAGATTGCCAGACCGAGCGCTTCGCCCTTGAGCGCGATTCCGGGACCGGAACTCGACGTGATACCAAGAGTGCCGGCGAACGACGCTCCGATAGCTGCGCAGATTGCCGCGATCTCATCTTCGGCTTGGAACGTTGTTACTCCGTAAGCCCTCAATCGCGCGAGCGTGTGCAACACCGGAGATGCCGGTGTGATGGGGTAGGATGCAAACAATATTTCCAGATGTGCGGCGTTGGCGCCGGCCAAAAGACCCCAACCCAAGGCCTCAGTTCCCGTAACCGTTCGATACAAACCCGGTGCTACGTGTGCCTTTGGTACGTTGTACGCGGCCAAATGCGAAAGTTCTGCCGTTTCCCCGTACGCATGTCCGGCGTTTAGTGCGGCGACGTTTGCGTTGGCGATCTCGGGTCGCGTCGCAAACTTTTCCTGCAACCACTCCACTGTGGCGGCTCGATCTCGTCCATACATCCAAAGCATGAGACCCAGGGTCCAGAAGTTCTTACACCGCAAGGACTCTTTGGAGGTGAGGTCGAATGTCTCCACCGCCTGGAGCGTGCGCTTGGAGATATCCAGTTCGATCACCTGGAATGGCGCGAGCGAATCGTCCTCAAGAGGTGATTTGTCGTAACCTGCCTTGGCTAGATTTCTCTTTTGGAAAGCACCGGTGTCTACCACCACCGTGCCACCAACTTTGAGGTCACCGATGTTGACCTTCAGGGCGGCAGGATTCATGACGACGAGTACGTCGGGTGCGTCACCGGATGTCTGAATGTTTAGGGTGCCAAAATGTATTTGAAATGCCGAAACGCCGTAGGTCGTTCCCGCCGGCGCCCTGATCTCCGCCGGGAAATCCGGAAACGTCGCCAGGTCATTGCCGAAAAGGGCGGTTGCCTGCGTGAACTGTGAGCCGGTGATCTGCATACCGTCGCCGGAATCGCCTGCGAATCGAATGACTACTGATTCGATTTGTTCCCGATCCGTACCGGTGGCGGTCGGGGTGGTGGTATCGACACCCATGCGTATTGGAGCCTGTGTTCGAGTTGAGAATGACCGTTTTGCAATCTTCGAGCCCGCTCAAAATGACGGATTATGGCCAGTCCATTGGCCCCGGTGGATTCGAACCACCACTCCCGGCTCCAAAGGCCGGTGTCCTGCCATTAGACGAGGGGCCACTAATCCACTTGAATCTACTAGACCATGAAAGAGCTTCCTAGCCGTGACGCGGAAATCATCCGACGGTCCTGGTGCGAATCAACCTGTGTTTTCTTTCCCCGAGAACCATGACGGCGTCATCCACGTCGGTATCTCTCCGGTATATGGCCACGATGGTCGATCCGGAGCCGGTCATCCGTACGAGTAACGGGTTTGTTTCGGCTGTCTTTTCAAACAGGGTTCGCACGTCCGGTTCTTTCGAGAAAACGACGGGTTCAAAGTCGTTGCCACCGAGTCGAGCCACATTCCCCCACGATGTGAATGCGTCCGCGTATGCTTCTGGCGTACTCACACCGACGTTCGGAACCACCAGGAGACAGGGTGCCGCTGGTGGGGGGGCAAGACGGAAAAGACGCTCGCCTCTGTTCCATCCAACTGCCATCCGTGCGCCGCTGGCAAAAAAGGGAACGTCTGACCCAAGTCCCGCGGCAAGTTGAATAATCTCGTGTTGTGGCACGACTCCGGCGGCCAATTTATTGATGGCCGTCAACGTCGCGGCCGCGTCGCTCGATCCCCCTCCAAGCCCGCCCCGGACCGGGATGCGTTTCACAACGTGGATGCGGACACCGAATGTGATACCCGCCGCGCGTATGACCGACCGTGCCGCTTTGTAGACGAGGTTCTCTTCGACAGGGCCGGTGTCAGCGCCGGTCACGT
>JAZDDC010000577.1:0-13464 GCA_036679565.1 Gemmatimonadota bacterium | reverse complement strand
GGCGGCGGATGGCTGAACGAACCAGCTACCCAGATACGCATCAAAGTCCCCGTTGATCATTCTTTCGCTAAACACGCCGAAGTCGAATTGTGCCTGCGTGACCTCGATACCGACCTCAGCCAACAACGATGTGATGACGGCGGCGCTTTGAAGCCTGGCGTTGCTCGAGGTTGGTGCGAGGAGTTCAAACGAGAGATCGCGACCGTCACGATCCAAAACATCGTCGCCGTCGCTATCGGTCCACCCCGCGCGCTCCAGAATTGCTCGTGCACCCGCGGGGTCGAACTCCAGCACCGGTACCTCTTCCTGATAAATTCCCACCAGGCGCGTAGCAGGTTGCGAAGGAGGTGTAGCCGAATCACCATGAGCGGTTCTTGCCACCAGACCGCGGTCTACGGCCATTGCGATCGCACGACGCACGTCCGGATCAGAGAACAACGGGTGGGGCCTCGTTCGATTGTTCTGGTCTACGTAGTTGAACGCCAGATAGCCGTAGTAACCGCCGGGGTACCGGATCGTAGACAGGTGGGCAGTCCTCTGAGCTAACGCAACATTTTCTGGGCTGACAATGGTCGAAAGGATATCTGCATCCTCGGACACCAGAGGCGTCATGATCGTGTTTGCATCGTTGGAAAAACGCCACTCGATCCTGGGCAAACCCGGCCGACCCAGGAAAAATGTTGTATCGGCCGTCAAGGCTATCGATTGACCGGGGTTCCATTGAACGAACCGATAGGGACCGCTACCGATTGGATTGGTCGTGAAGGAATGGGCGCTCAATCGGTCACGTGGAATGGAATCTAACAGGTGGCGTGGGAGAATCTGCATTTGATACGTGGCCGCGTAAAACTGTTCCGTGTGCCACCGGTTGAATTCAAAGACCGCCGTCGAATCGTCTCTCGCGCTCACCCGATCGATCGACTCCATGGAACTCCGGGCGGGTACGCTGAGCAACGTGTCCATGTAGACCGAGAAGGTGAAGCTTACATCGTGAGCCGTGACGGGTGTTCCGTCGTGCCACGTGGCGCGGGGATCCATCTCGAACACGAGCGTCAACGAATCTTCAAACTCCCACGACCGTGCGAGCCGGGGGACGAAGGTGGATGGATCCTTTGTGTTCAGTTCGTCGCCGATATCGGCGAGTGGAAAAAATATCAGGTTGGATACCGTTTGCGCGTCCGCGCTCTGAACTATCGGAGGGAACAGCGTGCCTGGTTCTGCATAGAGCATCCCGACCGCTTTCCCACAGTAACCGCTTGGACATTCCGCCGACTCGCCGGCGCACGCTACGATGAACAGAACCATCGTTGACGCGAAGATCGAGTAACTACGACGTGCGAACATAACCTGCTCCATCCATGGAATGCGCGGTGTGTGTCCCCAGAACCCCGTGAATCTGAAAGCATGCAACGCGCTCGCACCGTGACCTACGTCATGTTTTGACCCGATTGCGGCGATTAACGCCGCCAGGTCCAGGCCGAGTCGTCGAAACTAAAGCATGTGCTCGGCTGAGGCGAGGATATCGCAGCGTGCCAGTGACCCGGCCAGTCGCTCCGCGCCCGATTGGCAATCACGTCGCTCGTTTCGTCGAAGCTTACCGACCGGCTAAGCGCCGCCGTCAGCGTTGCCGTATGAGTTGGATTCGTGGATATCGGCGAGTGCCGTGGCGATCATTTGGTGAATCGTCTGATACGTCTGCTGCAGGGATCCAAACGGCTTCAGTGGAGCCGCGACCGCATAGGTTAACTCGTGTTCGTGCCACACCGCGCGACCACCCGTGGGTCTGCGCACGGTGTCCAACCCGAGTGCTTGGATCTTGTCCCGATCGTAACGTCTTAGTGCGGCCTCGTTGCGTCCGAATGACACGCAGGCGGGATTCCATCGGTAAAGTCTCAGGCAGGCTTCCCCGCGTTGTGCACGTCGGAGGAGGGCATAGTCGATGGCCATATTGACTGCGCCAGGCCGTCCCGTCGAGTCAACAATCAAACGCCACTTCGTTGCTACCGATTCAGACAACGCCACCTACGGGTTCCAACTCGTATTCTTCGATTGGCGGGCAGGAGCAGACGAGATGCCGATCGCCATAGGCGGCATCGATACGGCCGACGAACGGCCAGATCTTGTGCTCTCTTGTGGCCGCGGTGGGGAAAGCAGCCGTTTCCCTGCTGTACGGTCTATTCCAATCGTCGGCGACCACCGACGCCAGCGTATGTGGCGCGTTTGTGAGGACATTGTTGGTCTTGTCAGCACGTCCTTCTTCGATTTCCCGTATCTCTTCTCGTATCGCAAGCATCGCATTGCAGAATCGATCCAACTCTTCCTTCGATTCGCTCTCGGTGGGTTCGACCATCATGGTGCCCGCAACCGGGAAGGAGATGGTTGGTGGGTGGAAGCCGTAGTCGATGAGACGCTTCGCCATATCCTCAACGGAGACACCCGCAGAATTTTTGAACGGTCGTGTGTCGATGATGCACTCGTGTGCTATCAACCCATTCGTGCCGGCGTATAGCAACTCGTATTCACCGCGGAGCCTGCTCGCGATGTAGTTGGCGTTCAAGATTGAAATCCGAGTGGCGTCAGTCAATCCGTCGCCCCCCATCAATTGTAAGTAGGCCCACGAGATGGTCATGATCGACGAACTGCCCCAGGGCGCGGCGGACACCGTACCGAACGGTTTTGCGTGTCCGATTTTGATGACGGGGTGGTCAGGTAAAAACGGCGTCAAATGTTTCGCAACGCCAATTGGGCCCATACCCGGTCCGCCACCGCCATGTGGAATGCAAAATGTTTTGTGCAAGTTGAGGTGACACACGTCAGCGCCGATGTCGCCCGGTCGGCACAAGCCTACCTGCGCATTCATGTTGGCGCCGTCCATATAAACTTGTCCGCCGTGCTGGTGAATGATGTCACACACGTCTCGAATGGACGATTCGAATACACCGTGTGTCGATGGGTAGGTCACCATCAATGCACCGAGCGTGTCCCGATGTTTGTCCGCTTTGGCGCGGAGGTCATCGACGTCGATGTTGCCACGCGAGTCAGTCTTTACGACCACCACGTCCATGCCTGCCAGAACCGCACTCGCCGGGTTGGTTCCGTGGGCCGACTGTGGGATCAGACATGTCGTACGTTGTGTGTCACCACGGTCGTGGTGGTATGCTCGAATGGCAAGTAAGCCGGAGAACTCACCCTGCGAACCGGCATTTGGTTGCAATGAAATGGCGTCGAACCCGGTTATTTCCGACAGTTGTTCTTCCAGTTGCCGAAACAATTCAGTGTAACCGGCCGCTTGCACTGGCGGTGCAAACGGGTGCAGTTTGCCAAACTCCGGCCATGTAACTGGAATCATCTCCGTCGTTGCGTTTAACTTCATTGTGCAAGATCCCAGCGGAATCATGGCGGACGTGAGTGATAGATCCCGATCCTCGAGTCGCTTGAGGTATCTCAACATCTCCGTCTCGGACCGATACTTATGGAATACGGGATGTTCCATGAACCCCGTGGTCCGAGAGAACACGCTCGGTATTTCATTCGCACTCGAAGCGGTCAACGTGGCCACATCGGGCGATTGTTCCTGCAACGCAAACACACCCAAGAGGTCGGCGACATCATCCGACGTCGTTGTCTCGTCGATCGAGACACCGATGTCACCGTTGGTGAACTCACGCAAATTCATTTTTGCTTTGTCTGCAGCGGCGTGAACGCGGGCAGCGGTGTTTGGGTCCGTGTCGATACACAATGTGTCGAAGAACGTGTTATGTCGCAGCTTGTAACCGAGGGTCTCGAGTCCGGCAGCCAGTAGACGTGATAGTGTGTTAACGCGCACGGCAATGCGGCGCAGGCCCTCAGGGCCATGATAGCATGCGTACATGGCCGATATCACGGCGAGCAGTACCTGGGCTGTGCATATGTTGCTGGTCGCTTTTTCGCGCCGTATGTGTTGTTCGCGTGTTTGCAACGCCATGCGTAACGCTTGTGTGCCGGCAGCGTCTTTTGAAACACCGATGATCCGACCCGGCACGCTCCGTTTGAATTTTTCCCTCGTGGCGAAGAAGGCTGCGTGTGGTCCGCCGTAACCCATCGGCACACCAAAACGTTGTGCGTTACCCACGGCGATGTCCGCGCCCCACTCCCCGGGTGGTGTGAGCATCGTGAGACTCAAAAGATCGGTGGCAACCGTTACCAGACAGTTCGCCTCGTGTGCCCGGTTGCAAAGGGCGGTGTAATCGCGAATGTTGCCTTCGGTATCGGGGTACTGCAGTAAAATGCCCACCGTGGAATCGTCGAACGCAAAGTCGTTTGGATCCGACAAGATAATTTCAATTCCTTGTGCGTCGGCGCGTGTCTTGACGATGTCGATTGTTTGCGGATGGCACCGGGTGTCAACCAAGAATCTTGGCTCGGTGACTTTGCGTGCAAGACCACGTGTCATGGAGACGGCTTCGGCGGCGGCGGTCCCTTCGTCGAGTAAGGATGCGTTGGCGATCTCCAAACCCGTGAGGTCGGACACGACGGTTTGGAAATTGAGCAGCGCTTCGAGCCTGCCCTGTGCGATCTCCGGTTGGTAGGGTGTGTAGGCTGTGTACCAACCCGGGTTTTCCAAAATGTTGCGGAGGATCACCGGTGGGACGATACAGTCGTAGTATCCCATACCAATGTAGGAACGACGGACCTCGTTTTTGTTGGCAAGTTGTCGCAGGGAATTCAATACTTCTTCTTCGGACTGTGCGGCGGGCACGTTCATTGGGTGTCGCAGCCGGATGTCCTCAGGTACGACCTCATCAATCAAAACGTCGAGCGAATCGTATCCCAATTGTTTCAACATCGCCTTGACGTCCGACGATTGCGGTCCGATGTGTCGCGATGCGAAGCTGTCCGTTGGTGGTAAATCGTTGAGTGTGTTTGTCATGATGCGTTGACTTCCCGTTTTCTTCTTCCTGACACGCAAACGCCCCGGAGGGCCGGGGCGTTTGAGATGCATTGATTAACCGAGCGGGCCTCGCGCGAGCGTGTTATTCGCCGATATGTTGAGCGTAGTCCGACGCGGCCAGCGCCTGTTCCAATTCGTCCGGGCTTTGGAGACGCATCTTGATCATCCACCCGTCGCCGTACGGATCGTTATTAATCAAACTGGGATCGCTACTGAGAGCCGCGTTGACTTCCACTACTTCTCCAGCGAGAGGGCTGAAGAGTTCCGATACGGCCTTCACCGCTTCGATGGTGCCGAAAATTTCCATGCGGTCGAACGTGGCGCCGACGTCCGGCAGTTCGATGTACACAATGTCTCCGAGTTCACCTTGCGCGTAATCGGTGATGCCGATGACGACCACGGAGGCGTCCTCCGTCTGTTGGATGTACTCGTGCTCTTCTGTGTACCGAAGGTTGTCGGGTATGCTCGACATCTTATATATATATCGATTGATGGGAGGTGGTTTTGGACGGCGAAGGTTACCGTTCCACCCCAATGCCTGTCAAGCGTATTATTCGGGTGACGCCGCCGCCTGGTTTTTTAGGTCTAGCCATACCTCGGCACTACGCGAACGAAGGTCGTTAATCGTCCCGTCATTTTGGATGATGTGGTGAGCCCCCTCACGTTTTTGCACCGTGTCCATTTGGGCTGCCATCAGTGCCCTCGCCTGATCGCGATCAAGTCCGCGCTCGATCAGACGTATGGTGCGAATCGTCTCCGCCGCCTCAACCAGCACGACAATATCGAACTGCCCGGGGTCCATGACTTCGAAGAGCAGCGGGATGTCATTCACCACGATACGATCTCCGCGTCTACGAGCGATCTCCATCTCTTCATCCCGACGGTGTTGCACGGCTGGGTGGACGATTGCGTTCAAAACCTCGCGAGCGGCGGAATCATCAAGGATTCGTTGGCGCAGCCAAACACGATCCAACGACCCATCGCGAGCAATGGCTTCTTTCCCGAATTTATCGGCGATCTTACCCAGCATCGGTTGCCCGGGCGCCTGTAAATCGTGAACAATGGCGTCCGCATCGATCAGGGTTGCCCCCCAATCCGTAAAGAAGCTCGACACCGTGCTCTTTCCCGACCCGACGTTTCCCGTCAGAGCGACATTCAGCATCGCGGGTGTCGCGAGGGTGGTTTCGGTGATGTTCGGGCCATGTCAAGCGGTGGCGCGAGGAAGGTGGGCGGGCCGATTTTGGTTCGGCCGGGGCCGGTAATGCAGGGAAACCCTATGTGCAACCCGCTTGCGGTTCCGGGGCGCCCGCTCATATTCCGGTCCGGGTGAGAGCCCTCCAGCTTCGGGCGGCCCTTTGGGTCGTTCGTCCATTTCCCAGCCCAACCCACATTGCGGGGGAGTCGTGAACAAAGCCGAATTGATAGAAGCAGTTGCCGATCGGGCCGATCTCAAAAAAGCAGAGGCCGCGCGCGCTGTCGAAGCGCTGTTTGATGGCGACGGAATCGTCGCGACTGTTCTCAAGCGTAAAGAAAGGCTGCAGCTCACTGGTTTTGGCACCTTTCAGGTCAAGGAACGTCCTGCGCGAAAGGGCCGTAACCCACGCACTGGCGAAGAGATAGACATCGCTGCTGCGAATGTGCCAGCCTTCAAGCCCGGTCAGGTTCTGAAGGACGCCTTGAACGGATAGGCCTGTTTCCCTTTGGGGGCGCGTGCCCCTGAGGGTTACGACTGCCTTTGGGACTGGTGGCCCGTCGCACATCGTCGAGACGGGCCGTCAGTCTTTTTCCGCGAATTGCCGTACCGGTGAGACCCTGCATGGCTCTGGATGCGTCCTCGGGGCGAATTTCGATTATCGTAAACGACTCTCGTAGGTCGATCCGGCCAACGTCCGCGGGCTGAATCCCCACGGCGTTCGCGAGCGCACCAACAAGGTCGCCAGCCCGGACACCGTCCCGCTTGCCGATGTCGGCACGAATTCGAGTCCATGTCGCCGCCCCCGGGTCCGTTCGCTTTTGCCACACGTTCATCAGCGCGGCGGCTGCAATCTCGACCGGGTCGAATTCTTCCAATAAAGGCTCCAACGTCGTCAGAACACCAATGGGTAAACCACCCGTGAGTGTCTGACGTAGTTCGGCGCGCAAGACGGCGGCGCGATCGCGTACGCGATCTGCGGCGGAGGGCAATTTCAGGGCGGCCGCGTCGATGACAAGACGTTGCAAATACGGTTGTTGTGTCGGCCGGATAAATACGAGTGTCGCCTCGGCACGCGCTCCGTATGACTCCAGGATCTGTTGCGATGGCAGATCCATAAACACGGCCAAGTCCACGCGTTGGTCTTCGCCAAGGTCACTTACCAGTCCCAGGAGTGACCTCGGTGTGCCCATGGGGTCCCACACCGTCGTGGTGTGAGGGTTTAGCGTGTCCAGCGCGGCGTGCAAGGCCGTCTCCCTGCGCGCCACCGGGACAATCGCGTACCGCAGCCGTGTTCTGCTTGGGGCATCCGGGATGCAAGAGCGATATACCGGAGCCCGGCGTGCGTACCGTTCGACCAATTCGGCCACATCGTTACGGTTGGACGTGATAACGAGACGTTGTGCGGAACTCAGTTCAGCCAGGCACTCTTCCATAGCCTTGATTGCCGGTTCGGCGTAAAGCTCAGGCCACGCTATCACGACCCGCGAAACCGTTTGCGGATTTACGGCGGATTGCTTGATGAGTGCTGCCAGATCTTGAGCGGTTGTCACCAGGGACGTTATTGCGTCCTGACGCAACAAGGTGGTCGTGCGAGCCAGGCCGGAGGCCAGATGAACCGGGGTGAGCGATTGGTTGCTGCCGATGACCCGGAGAGCATCATCATGATCCTCGATCTGTGGAACGATCGCGATGAGTTGCAATGCCCCGTCCTGATTGGCTTGCAACCCGTCAAATATCGGTTGTGTGAACCACCACGCAGGTGGGCATTCACAGACCAATGGTTTATTGGCAGACAATGCGGCGCGATGCGCGGCATCCAACTCGGGAAGTACGTTACCCGACACAAGACCTCCGGTTTTCAAAGAGTGACCGACATGCTACCTTGCCGGAAACAGCCACGCAACGGCGAAAATGGCGAAAAAAGTACTTCTGGTCGTCGCATCGATGACTCTTCTTCACGGAACGACAGTTGAAGCACAGGTGTCACGGCGAACGGCACGTGAGTTGGGCGTGACGGTTGGTGTGCTTTCACCCGGCCCGTTAAACACGATCACCGATGTGGCGGGTGTGCGTGTTGGTCAGGTCACGGTCGTTGAGGGAGACTCGATCAATACCGGTGTGACGGTGATATTGCCCCCCGGCGACAATGTATTTCGACGAAAGGTGCCCGCCGCCATCGTCATCGGTAATGCGTTTGGCAAACTGGCAGGTTACACACAGGTCAAAGAACTCGGTGAGATCGAATCACCTGTTGTCTTAACATGCACGCTGTGTGTGCCACGGGTGGCCGACGCCGTGCTCACCTACCTGCTCTCGCTCCCGGGTAATGAAAACGTCCGATCGGCCAATCCCATCGTTGGCGAAACAAACGACGGTTTTCTGAACGACATCCGGAGTCGTCCGGTACAAGAGACGCATGTGCTCGATGCCATACGCACGGCGTCGTCCGGGCCGGTGGCGCAGGGAAGCGTGGGTGCCGGTAGAGGAACACGGGCGTTTGGATGGAAGGGTGGCATTGGGACGTCCAGCCGTTTATTGCCGCAGTCGTTAGGTGGGTGGACCATTGGCGCGCTCGTACAAACCAATTTCGGTGGTGTGCTCACGATCGACGGTGCGCCGGTCGGTCAAGAGCTGGGTCGATATTATCTGCGCCAAGTCGTTGAAGGTGTTCGCAACGATGCAGAACCGGCCGATCTTGGCGATGGTTCGATCATGATCGTCATCGCGACCGACGCCCCGCTCGACTCGCGAAACCTCGAGCGTTTGGCGCGGCGTGCCTTGGCGGGATTGGCACGCACGGGCAGCTCCATGACAAATGGTTCGGGTGACTATGTGATTGCATTTTCCACCGTATCGGTAACGGAACTCTCGAGCACGGCGGCGCTCTCCAACAACGCCATGAGCCCGCTCTTTGAAGCGGTGATCGAATCCACGGAGGAAGCTATCTACAACTCTTTGTTTATGGCGACCACAGTGGTCGGACATCACGGGATTGCGGAGGCGTTGCCGATCGACGAAACGCTTGCCGTGCTCAAACGTTACGGGGTCGTACCGAACTGAGACTGTAATTCCCAGGAGATTCATATGATGCGGACTGCGATTTTCTTAGCGCTTGTGTTGGCAACGACCGTGCGTAGTACATCGGCGCAACAGGACGGGTTAAAGATCTTTATCTCGGCCGACATGGAAGGTGTGGTCGGTGTGGTCAACAGTGAACAACTCGGGCCGGCGGGATTCGAATACGGTCGTTTCCGCGAATTCATGACGCGGGAAGTGCTTGCGGCAATTGATGGTGCGCGTGCCGCGGGCGCGACGGAGTTTGTCGTAGCCGACTCCCATGGTAACGGTCTCAACTTGCTCATCGAACAATTGCCGATCGATGTCACCGTTGTCCGGTCTTGGCCCCGACCGTTGGCCATGATGCAAGGGATAGACGAATCTTTCGACGCGGCCATCTTCATTGGGTATCACGCGGGCACGACCAACCCTGAAGGAGTTCGTGCACACACAATGTCCAGTGCCACGTTGGCTGATATCCAGCTCAACGGTCGTTCGGCCCTGGAAGCTGGCATAAATGCAGCAATCGCCGGGCACTTTGGCGTTCCGGTTATCATGATCTCCGGTGATGACGCCGCCGTTGCGGAGGCGCGGGCGTTTATCGGAGATCTCGAAGGGGCAGTGGTTAAGTGGAATTACGGTTTCCATTCCGCCCGTTCGCTCACACCAGACGCATCCTATGCCCTCATACGCGAAACGGTCACATCTGCTATTCGACGCATCGATTCGTTTGAACCGTTTGTTCTCAGTAATCCGGTAACCCTCGACATACGCTTCAAGAATTACCGGCCTTCGGAAGTCCTGTCCTATCTACCCAACATCGAGCGCACCAGTTCGCATACCGCGCGGTTTATTGGTCAGAATATGATCGAGATCGCTAGATTCCTTCAGTTCCTTAGTTACTTCAGTTCTGGTTTGACCCCTTAGGCCACTCATCGGTTGCGTATGTCGAGATCATTGGATATTCCCGCGTTTCAGGTATCAAAAAACCTGCGGCACCTGAAGCCATCGGCGACGATGGCCATCAACCAAGAAGCACAGCGGCGTAGAGCCGCGGGAGAAGATGTCATTGACCTGTCGGCCGGTGAGCCGGACTTCGCGTCACCCAAACCGATTGCCGACGCGGGTATCAAAGCCATTCAAGATGGCAAGACCCGGTATCCGCCCAACACGGGTATTCTTGACCTCCGCGCAGCCGCTGCCCGTCAACTATCGCTTATGTCGGGTGGCCGACCGGTAAATGCCGACAATATCGTAGTATCAACTGGGGCAAAACAGTCGATTTTCAACGCCTGTTTTGCCCTCTTCGGCCCCGGTGACCATGTCCTGATCCCGTCTCCTGCCTGGGTGTCGTATCCCCAAATGGTTCACCTGGCCCGGGCGGAACCCATTGCAGTTGCGGGTCAACCGGAGTGGAGTCTGAAGGTTGGTGTGGAGGATCTAGAGAGCGCAGCCACACCGGATACGAAGGGTTTGATTTTGTGTACGCCCAATAATCCCACCGGCGCCGTTTATACCAAGGGAGAGCTGCGCGCCATTCTCGAGTGGTCCGTGGATCGTAACATTTGGGTCATTTCCGATGAGATCTACCGGCAGATTCATTATGCCCCGGGGCCCGCGCCGTCGGTGCTCGACTTGCCGGAAGAGTTGCTGGGTCGGGTGGTTATCGTTTCTGGGGCGAGTAAATCATATGCCATGACCGGTTGGCGCATTGGGTTTACACTTGCTCCACCAAGCCTGTCCAAGGCAATGGCGTCGTTCCAAACACACGTGACAAGTGGTGCAAACCACCCCGCTCAGTATGCCGCGGCAGCCGCGTTTTCGGATGAACGGGTGGTTGCGGATGTTGAAGCAATGGTCAGTCAGTTTCAGCGCCGCCGCGAAATTGTTGTCACGCAGTTTCGTGACCAACTGCCCGGTGTGGAGTTCGTCGATCCGCTCGGCGCGTTCTACTTCTTTTTCCGGGTCGATGCCTTCTTTGATGCAAGCATGACCGGCTCCGTCGATTTTTGCGAACGGCTGCTTGCCGATCAAGGCGTGGCCTTGGTGCCGGGGGAGGCCTTTGGCGATTCCCGTTGGGTTAGGTTGTCCTTTGCCGCGGCCGAAGAGGACATAAAACAGGCACTCGATAGGATCGTCACGTTTACGTCCAAGCTCGACGCTCCGGTCAACGCATAAAGACGGCCCGGAGCTGAGTCACATGACCGGTGTCGATCGGTTGAGAGACGGCGGGCCGTTCGATCGCGCGCGTCGTGTTCGTGAGATTCTGTCCGAAGCGGGCACGCTTGGCTCCGGTGGTACCATGACCGGTGTGCCACCGTCGCCCGATACCGCTTTCGAAGATGCGGTACCCGTGGAGGGAGATGTTGTCCGCTCCAATGCGGTACAGGCACGCACAATCATCCCGGGTGAAGTTGGTTTTTGTGATGGGGTGCAGCGTTTTGCGGTAGAGGGTTGGGTTGGTGTCTGTCCGGTGATTCGAGCCCACGTCAGTGCCGCCGTTCTCCTCCGAAAAGATCGTCTCCTCGAACCGGTGGTTCATCGAGCTGAAGAGTTCCTCGTTGCGCCTCTGGACGAGTTGGGTGCATCCGTCACCGAGCGCATTCGTGAAGTCGGGTTGCCGCTTCTTGACATCGGACGGGCAGCCCGCCGCCATCCCATGCTGGACGTGCGCCGCGCGGTGCAGGTCATCCACGGTCGAAGGTCGGAGTTGGAGCGAGCCGTTGCGGGCGAGTTCCGGGCTCGTTTTTCGGACGCGTGGATCGTGTTGGATGGCGGACTGCGTGGATACGAGGACTTTCCGGGCAACGACCGACTGCTTGGAGTGATCAAAAGCCACGAGACACAGTACCTCGCCGGCGCAGACCTCAACGTGGCGCTGACACTCCCTGCCGAACACCGCACAACTGTTTTTGAGCGACGTAGTGGCGACGCCGGAGTACATTCATGGTATCTGCGTCTTTGGGATTGGGAGGGACACGATTTGTTGTACGGTTTGTTGCGACTGGAGCGTCAACCGGTGCACGATATTTCGGCGGAGGCGGATCGTGTGAGTGGTTGGATCCTTGCTGAACGGGTTCCACTTGCCGGTCGAAGTAGACGTTGGGATCGTTTCTTGTACCCCATACATCAAGTCGAGGCCTACCTGAACGCGCGCACTGGGGCGTGGGCGTGATCCAACGTAATAGTATCGTCGGTCGCGTTGTCGCCACCGAACATCTACCTGCCAGCCCGCACCAATTCTTTTTTTGGAGTGCTACCGAAACCGACGTTGGTATCGGAGCCATCGTGCGGGTTGATGGGAAGAGAGATCGTGTGGTATTTGCTGTCGTGATCGATGGCAAGGCGTATTCCGATTTGTCAGAGCCGATGCACGACGTCATTGCCGCCCATGGTGATCCCGCCTCTCAGGACGGAGCAACCGATCGGCGTGAAATCCGGTTGTGGACGGCGGCTGTCTTGCGTCAGATGCCAGCAGAACCACTCCAACCCGTGCCTCTTTCCACGGTCACACTGGCATCGTCCGACGATGTGAAGCTGGCGTTGCGCATGGAATCATATGTCGATGGTGAAAATTCGACCGCGATACCTGTCGGGATTTACGCGGCAGGCGGACTGCGTGCCCCTGTCTATCTGGATGCTGATTTTGTCCTTGGTCCCGAGTCGGCGCATCTCAATATCACGGGTGTGTCAGGGTTGGCGACCAAAACAAGTGCCGTAGAGTTTTTTCTTGCTTGCCTGTTTGCACGGTTCCCGGCCTCCAAAGGACGTGTGGCCGCGGTTTGTTTCAATGTCAAAGGTGCCGATCTCTGTTTTATCGACCAACCGGGCGAACTCACGGAGTCGGATCTCGAGGCGTATGAAACTCTTGGCATCGAGCCACGACCGTTTGAGTCAGCACGATATTTTGCACCGTTTAAGAGTGACGGCGTAAACCTGAACACGTTGCGGTCACACCCCGATCTCATCTCTACGGTGGAGCCGTTGGTATGGGGGCTACGCGAAGTGCTGGACTACAACGAGGTCTTGTTGAACCGAGACGATCTCGATGCCAAGGCCGCGGCTTTCATCGACTTCTTGCGGGATCGAGTGGTTGAGAAAGAATTTCGCGACGAGTGGGGGAACCGCCATCGTGTCACGACGTTTGCAGATCTCGACCGATTGTTTCGTGCGATATTTGACGGGCTCGAAGCGCAGGGGCGCTCCGATACCTGGCGGACACATCATATCGCCACCATCCGCAAGGTTCGCAACCGTCTGATCAATATCTCGGTACGCTGCA
>JAZDDC010000576.1:0-5793 GCA_036679565.1 Gemmatimonadota bacterium | reverse complement strand
ATTCCACGCTACCGTACCAACTCGATCACCGAATTCGATACCGAGTTTTGCCAACGCATTGGCCAACCGGCAGGTGCGTAGCCGCGACTCCGCCAACGTGTAACGGTGTATGGGTCCTTCTACCAAACGAGATACGAGCTCCGTATCGCGATGGATCTTGGCACCGTGCTCCAGTAGTGACGAGATGAGTAAGGGCGTATCCATCATGAGGCCAAGCATGATCAACTCTCCATTGGCGAATAGGGCGAAGGTACCGGGGATGGTGACCGACGATCACCGAGACTGCCGAGTCTCCTCAACCATCCCCGCAATCCGGTTGCGTATATCTTCGATCCTCGGGTTGAGCAGCGGATCTGCATCGGCCCATTGGTTCAGCAAACGGTCGTACGATGCAACGGCGTCGTCGATACGATCTGCTCGCCGGTAAGCCTCACCCAACCCCAAGAGAACCGCCCAAAGATTGAAATTGTCCTGCTGCGACCTGAACAGCGTCGGGGTTTCCAGGTAACTCTCGAACACGGCAATAGCTGAATCAACCTGACCGGTGCCGAGCAATCCCTCTCCGATCTCCGGCAGAAAACAAAGCGGGCACCCAGTCACCGCCGTGCGGGCGCCCTCTAGTTCCCGGAGCGCGTCTTCGAAACGCTCTTCGACCAGTGAGATCGTGCCGTGCGCGGCCCACAGGCTGGCGGAACGATCGTCGTCCGACTCCGGTTGTTCCACCTGCTCGTGTCGTGCAATCAGTTGGCGTGCCCGATCGACACGTCCCGCACGCGCGTAGATCCCTCCGATTTGCAGATCGCGGCGTTGCTCGTCGGGCAGTGTGTCATAACCGGTCGCCACCATGGCCGCGTCGAGGGCTTGAACTGCGCGGTTTGGGTCTTCGAGATACCAGACAGCCACAACCGCGTCGATGGTCGCCTCGAACAATCGGCGAGGTTCGTTTATGAACCTGAGCCCCGCTTCGGCCTGCGCATCGTACCCGGCGAGCAGATGGCGCTTGGTGTCACTGACCCGCCCTTCGATCGCCGCGACGTTAGCCTGCTCGAACCGGAGTCCAACATCCACCCGGGGAATCCCCGTGGGGTTGACCTCGAGGGAGTCCAGCAGACGTCTGGCAGCGGCGTGGTCGAAGTTGGCGTTGGCAAATGCGAGCCGGTAATTGAGGAGTCCGGGGTGCCCCGGATAGTCCTCCGTGAACCGGCCAAGCGTAGTCTGGGCCGTATCGACCATGCCCAGCTGGTACTGGACTTGGATGGCGTTGCCGAATGTAACAGTGGGCGCGCCACCCTGTTCGATCGAGCGGCGGTACAGTTTCTCCGCGTCCGCCATGCGGTCCTGGCTGCGATAGTTGACCGCGAGGTTGTTCAAACCGATCCGGTCGGACGGGTATTTGTCGAGGAGCGCTTCGTAGGCATCGATCGAGGCTTCCAGCGAGTCCCCGACACAATCGCCAGCTTGCGATGCGCCATCGCAAACGTCGAGTCAATCGCCAGGGCTTGAGTGAGCAACTCGATAGCGCGGGTTTGATCGTCCAGGTTGTTGGCCATGTCGGCCTGATCTTACTACCGGAGCGCTTCAGTAGTTCCCGTCGTCACCTCGGCCAGCGAGGCATCAGCGCGAATGGTCTTCAGGGACTCGCCGATCTTCTCGCGCAACCGCGCCGATAACCGGTCGATAGCGTCGACCACCGCCCCGTCACGGGCCGTTTCACGGATCGCGGCGAGAGTCTCCCCGGTCGCCGTAGCAACGATGCGAGCGGAGATGACGAGGTCGTGACCGATAGAACGGATGTCACCGGTGAGGACCGCAGTGGCGCCGGCACGTTCAGCCACCTCCATTGCCAGGTCAGTCCCCAGCGGTGTGGAGGGATCGCGTTGCATCCGTCGCAACGTCGCCGTAATCATCGTCCGATCGACCAGGGTAACCGTAGGTGACTGCGCGATGTCGATCCGCAGCAGTTCTGTTACCGTCTCTGCGAGGGTCGAATCGCTCGTGGCATTGTCGAACCGGGAAAGAATGAGCTTACCCTGCTCTTCCAATACGCCAGAGGCGACGAGTGTCCCTACCGGCCCGATCCCCAGCGTCCGCATGCCGGAGTACGCCACCACACCGACGGCGAGCAGACCGTACGCGCCGGTTATCAACCGCCGCAACCGGGGCCAACCGGCGCCTCCCCGCGCCGCGCTGACACCGGCGGACATGACCGCCGCAGCCGTCAGAACCACTGCGCCCAATAACGTCCAGTCCGGCAGCCCGAACTGGATCATCAGGAGATACACCACCCCGACCAGGATCACACCCACACCCGCAAACGTTCCAGCGACGCGCATTGGTGATTGCGAACGCACGAACCCGTGGACATCAACGGCCTGCGTGTTAATAGGAGTAAGGGATCCGCTCGAACCGGCCATGCCGTCCAACACCGCAGCCAACTCCTCCGCGGACTGCCATCGATCCGCCGGCTTTTTCTCAAGACATTGCATCACGGCGTTAGCCAGTTGAACCGGGATCGAGGAGCGATGTTCGATAACCGGCTTGGCGGCCTCGCTAATGTGCGCGGCAAGCAGCGCCTGCGCAGAATCGGCCACGAATGGACGCCGGCCCGCCAGCATTTCGTACGCCATCACACCGAGCGAATAAATATCCGCCCGGTGATCGACGTTCGGATCCCCCGCGGCTTGTTCGGGCGACATGTACATCGGGGTGCCGAGCGACATCCCCACTTGGGTCAATCCCGTCTGAGAATCGTCTTGTGAGGCAGAGACGGCTTTGGCGATGCCGAAATCGGTGACCATCGCGTGTTTGCCGGAGATCATGACGTTGTCCGGCTTGATATCACGGTGGACCACACCGATCGCGTGCGCCCGCCCAAGCGCATCCGCAACATCCCGGATGATGCGGATAGCTTCGAAAACCGGCAGTTCTCCCTCCCGATCGATCCGCTCACGCAGCGAGAGACCATCGATAAACGGCATGACGTAGTACAGCAGATCGGGTTCGGTGGGTGCGGCGGATCCGGCGGTTAGGATCGGAACAATCAGCGGGTGTTGGCTCGCTCGAGGGCATAGGTACTGCCAAAAACAGCTTGCAGCCGGTCGAACAGTTTGGTCATTGCTTGGGTCTCCAGAGACCACCGAAGATACGAGCCCGTTGGCACAGGTGGAAGCGCAACTAACCGTCGGCAGGTTTATCGGGGTTCCGCTGGTTCTGGGGAGGTCCCGTTGATCGCGGGCTATTTGCCAGCGTTTCGAGCCAGCCGGATTGCACCGATGATCGCGCTTCGAACCGACTGACGCAATCCAACCTTGCGCAAGCGCTCCCATAAAACCATTGTGCTGCGAGTTCCGCGGTTTACGCGGAGAACCGTTTTCAGATCTCACACACCGTGTCCGCCTTCAGAATAGTTTTATGATCACACGCCTCGACCACTTCGTCCTTGCAATTTCCGACCTTGAGCGCGGCATGGACGAGTTCGAGCGGCTCACCAACGTACGACCCGCTTTCGGCGGTGAGCATGTCTTGCTCGGCACACACAACGCACTCGTATCCTTGGGCAACAAACAGTACTTGGAGGTTCTCGCGCCACGCCCGGGCGCCGAGTTGCATGACGTATTCCGCGGCGTCGAGAATTATGAACATCTCACGCCATTTCGTTGGTCCGTGGCCACGACAAACGTCGCAACAACACGCGCGCAATTGCTTGATGCCGGTTTCGTGGTGAAACCATCCATCCCGGGCGAGCGGACAACCGCCGACGGTCGCACTCTGCGTTGGACGATGTTGTTTCTCGATGAATCACATGACGTGAACGCGCCGTTTTTCATCGAATGGACCGCGGACACCACTCACCCATCAACCACCACGCCGACAGGATGCTCCCTCCGGTCGTACAGTGTGTCGGCCATAGACGACGAGCGTTTGCGACAACTCTGCGCGGCCGCAAATCTACAGGTTGCGGTGATACAGGGACAACCGTCGATGCAAATAGATCTGGCATCACCCGCGGGACCGGTCACATTGCGTGACAACGGCGCACAGGGCACAGCTATTTCATGAACAAGAGAACGTTGATGGAAGCAAGTAGAGTCGTACGTGATGTGTGGTCAGTTGTCGGAATGGACGGCTGGGTTGTGCCTGGTACCGCTGAGTCTCCCGGGCCCACCCGGACCCGGGATGCAGTTTTTTAGAGATGTGTGGACGGCTGAACAACGCGCATGATGCCTGTTTCGCGGTCGAAATCCCACTTGGCCACGTACGGCGTCAGGAATTTTGCTACATCTTCTGTCGTGAGCGTGCTAGGTGTGACCTCTAGGAAATCGAGAATTTGCATTCGTAACGCAGAATAGGGCACGGCGGATCTCCCGGCAGTGGTCCGCAACGCTGCGTGATCGTTCAACGAACGCCGAATCATTCCACGTGTCGCGTCCAGCAGCCGCTGGACAATTGTCCAGAACTCGACACCACCAGCCCTCCTGGCGCGCTTTGCGAGATCTTTTGCGGTCTCTGGCTCACACAGCGCCAATAACGCACGGACGACGTCGGCTTTGATTGCCTTGGGCTTGGTAGCAGCAACCGCCTCACGCTCTTCCTCGGCTATCGTCGCGAGTTCGTTGCGAGCCAATTTCAGGAACGTTGTCATTCCCGCGTATATGTCGGTTCGCCCTGGCGCCGGCGGCGTCCGCCGTCCGGCCATCAAATCTTCGACATACGCCACCGGGATATCGATGGCCGCCGCTAAATCTTCTGGCGTCGATTCGAGTTCCTTTAGTCGCTTCTTGACCATCTGGCCGATGGTCACCAGCTTCTTTTTTGATCCTTTGGTCGGCTCAGACGGCGCCATTTTCCTCCTGGGAATGCACACGAAACGACCGCCAATCATGGGCAATCGTGGTGCGTTAAAAAAAGGGATACGTTAGGCGGAACGCGCCGGTATGAGCCAGTCGTAGGAGACATCAAAATGCGGCCGTTTGTCATCCTCATCTGGTGCATACAGACGCACGGTCCGCGATGTCATGGATAGTAGCTGCCCTTCGTACACGGTGTCGTAATTCAACCATTTCACCGTGCGAGGACAACGTCCCTTCTTGATCTTGAAGTAACGAATGGGTAGGTCCACAAGCTCCTCGGATACTTGGCTTTTTATTCGGTTGGGCACCACAAGGCGCCCCTGAGGAGGTGCGCCCACGCGCACCTGCAACTTACAAAGCTACCGCCGTGCGGGTTCACGGTCAAAGCCGCGGGGGTGACTATATGTGTGACAATAACATCACATATAAGGTGAGGCCAGCCGATTTGGCACCTCTCGTTGCCGCAGGTGCTTCCCTGGGGCCAGATAGTCGAGATTTCGTACCGGAACAGCTATAATCGGCCCGCGTTTCAATAGCCACCAGTTACCGATCCGAGCACAGACACGTGACCGACCAGACCGTCGTAACTCACACCGAGCCATCTTCGCAGTCTCCCAACCAGGTGGCAACGGAGTTCCACGCTCTCATCGCTGCCGGTGTCCAACTCCGGCCATCAGGGACGGCCAAACATGCGCCCCTGACGCTCCTTCAGCGCGGTTACACACCCAGGTATAAGATACGTCTGTACGATACCACGTATTATTTGACCAACACTCGATTCGATGACAACATCGGTTTCTTTGTTGCCTACGTTCACCTCTCGACACGCGCTCACAAAAAATTTCTTTACCCGCGTATTTTCTACAAAGATGTGTCGCTGGTATGGCGTTCCGCCAATCACCATATCAATTCGGAAAACGACAACTGGATTGCAAAGGGCGAC
>JAZDDC010000575.1:0-7109 GCA_036679565.1 Gemmatimonadota bacterium | reverse complement strand
AACCTGTTTTCAAACCCTCCGCGGACAAGCCTGCGTCCTTCATCCAACCGCAATCCCGCGCGGGTAAAGAAGTCGGCATCGACAAGGGTAGAGACAAGCTCACTCTCCAAATCAACGATACGCTTTTCGATCAGGTCAGCGAAATAGACTTGACCCTCAGTTATTGTCGCGTTCCCGGTGAGCCTGGAACCGAACAATGGGCCCGTGAGTCGGATCTGTCCCGATGTTGCAAGTGTCATGAACTCCGGCACGTCAATCGTTTGAAACGCCCGGCCATCCAACGAAATGTCGAGAATCGGTTTGGTCAGATCCTCAAGATGAATAACACCTGCAACGTTTAGCGTGCCATTGCCCGCAGAAATCGATAGACCGTCAGCAAAAATTGAATCTCCTGACAACAAGACGCGCCCGTTTATCTCATGGTGCGTGACACCAATCGGTGTGATGTACGTGCTACCGTTAAGGACTTCCAATTGCCCCCGCAACTCCGGTCTGTCCCACGATCCGGTAATGCCTACATCGGCGGAAATGGAACCCTCGGAGTCCCGCACGTTGCTGGTGAACAACTCGACAAACGCGAGGTCGATTTGATCGGCGCGCACGTTGACACTCAACGACCCGTCTACCTGACGTTGTGGCATGGCCCGCAGTGCCAGGTCGATGGGCAAACTAAAATCGAGTTCCAGGAGACGGTCGCCGGAACGACTCACCTGGTAGTCGCCCGTCAGTCGCCTTTCGCTGTATGCCAATGTTCCTTGAAGTTGCGGAATGCGTACGGCACCAATCCGCCCACGGCTGATGGCGAGCGACGACGTGAGCAGTGGCAGGTCAGCAGTCCCCGCCATGACAAAGTCGCCCGACATATGTCCGGACGCGGTGGTGGGGTCGCGCTGCGCGAGCGCCCACAGATCAGACAGGGGCAACGCCACAAAATCGCCACGCAGCGTAGCTGAACCGTTCGTGGGAAACAAACCAGCCAATTCGAAATTCGAACCGGCATCCTCGCTCTCCATGACGAAATTCGCAAAGAGGAAACCACTGTCGCTGACCGCGATGATAGCACCGTTGCGAAGGTCCCACGTGTGCGTACCTGTAATTACGCTGTTGGTGTCGAGCGTCGGCAACAACAACCGCATCGTGTCCGTTAGGAGAATGACGTTTTGATCGTCGATAAACGACCGGCCCCACGCGGCCCACGAACCATCCAACCCTATTCGCGCCCGCGCATCCCAATCGGACGCACCTTTGGGGCCGGTCAGCGCAAGCGAAATATCCGAGTACGCTCGTTTGCGATGCGCTAACGTATCGACGGAGAACGCGATGTTCATATCACGGTCGAAGTCCGTGTGCCACGACGCATCGAACGTCATATTCGCGGCGTACGCACTGTCAGATCGGAGTTCGTCGATATTGGCGGCTATAAGCATCTCGTAATTTCCGACAGTACCGGTCATTGTTACGAGCGCAGATGCCTGCCCGTCGAGGTTGGCCAGAATATCCGAGTCAGCAACGATCGGATACGATTCACGTAAAATTGGGGCAAACCATCCCAGTGAATCGACCAATACGTCTACAACAAGTGCGCCGGCCGGACCCCCACTCAATCCAAACGCGCCGTTCACAGTGGCGGACAACGCCCTCGACCACACCGTCAATTCATCCGTCACGAGTGTACTGTCAACAATACGGACCACGCCTCGAACGCTATCCACCTCAGAACCAGCAACGAACGAACTGTCCAACGCAAACCCAATACTCGCGGTAAACGGGGCCGCCGCGTCACGCGTTACGTCTACGAGCAAAGCGCCATACAGTTCCGTTCGCAGCAACGTGTCATCGAACCGTGAAACATCGACGTCTGCAACCGTGGTACGCACGTTCTGCAACCCAAGGAGATCCGGAAGCATGACCACCGTGCCTTCGGCAACGAGCACACCTGGCGGACCCGACAGATGAGCGGACAGCAACAGCTCATCTGCATAACCAGCGATGTTGATGTCACCGGCGAAAGATCCAGCTTTTGGCAGTGTTGGATATGATGACGCGATGCCGGCCAGATGCAACGAGTCAAAGGCGAGGTCTGCCCAAATACCCAACGTGTCACCCTGACTGTCCAACCGCACTCGCCCCGTTGCGTTCGTCGTTGGCAACTCACCGTCACGGTGCCAAATAGACCCTTCGTAGGTTGCATCGCTCAGCAAACCATTGAGCGAGCCGACCGCACCCAGTGTTCCCTGGAGCGCGATGCCGGGAAACATGTTGTTGATCGTTCGTAAATCGATCCTAGCGCTGTCTACTTGAAAGCCCTTGAAGCCAAGACCGGCCTCACCCATCGAGATTCCGCCTTGCCCAAAGAGTTCAGTCTGTGGTGTCTCTGCAACCAGCGTATCACCGAACCACCAATCCAACTCGACCGCCAAAGAATCAACCATCCCGTCGGCAACCAACCTCCCATCGAGTCGTCCCGCAAACGGAAGGCTATCGACAAGAGACCGAATATATTCGAGGTCTAGGTTGTTGAATTCCAACGATGCATCGCGAATCGCGGATAACCCGCTTGACCCGACGAGCAAACCGATGCGTCCACTGATCTCACCACCGCCACCGGGCCCTTCTAATCGCAATGGGTTAGCGCGAATGAACATGCTATCTGCCGTCAGTGACACCAGGTTTATGCTACCGTTGCCCTCCATACCCCACGGCAGTCGTGGCGCGAAAGCACGTATGTCGTCGATGGCAAGCGTGTTAGCGTGCACGTGAAGATCCAACAAAAACTTTCCGTCAGGCCAACGAATCGCGCCGTCCAACTCCCCGACGGTCCCGGGGAGGCCCACACGATCAAGCTTCAGCTCCATCGTGGTACCATCAATGTTGATACGGCCGCGAAGGTCGTCGATTTCGAGGAATGGATCGTTGATCACTGCATCCAAATGCCGCACGTCAAACTCGATACCGTTCTCCCCTTCGAACGGTGACGCAATACGCACGTACGGTACATCCGCATTGATGTCGTAAAACCGACGGAGTCTCAATGGATGATGTGACCCACGACCGGAGACTTCCCAATCGGCGTCCGCCGGAATCGAGTCGATGGGTGTTCGTACAACGATAGTTCCATTACGTATGTGCGCGTCCCGAAATGCAACCAACGGCGATGAACCACCACCGTCCCCGTTATCGTCACCACCCAAACCAAGGACCTCTTCGTGATTGAAGCGTCCATTTGGCATCTGATACAGATGGATAAATGGGTCGTCGAGCGTCACCTGTCCCAAGACAATTCTTCGACTCAGCAAGTCAATCAAACGGTATTTGACGTTGAGACGTGTCAACCGGACGAACACCTCACCCAACTCGTCCCGGATAACCAAGTTTTTTACGACAAGACCGCTGACAATGTTACCACCAATCGATTCGACTTCAGCCGTCCCATGGACAACATCCGACAAAAGATCGACCGCGAGGCGGGTCATCAAATCCGCACCGGCCTGCGTCCGAAACGCCGCCCAGCCGGTACCCAAGATCGTACCGCCAAACGCTACGCCGATCAGGGTGGCCCACGCGCTCAGACGCTTAGTCATGAGCACGTCCTACGTTTCGATGACCGGGGCATTTGTCGGAAAGGTTTGTCGAACGAACGGTTCAAAACGCCTGCCCTACTGAAAAGCTGAAACGCAAACGGGTCAGGAGCCGCCGATTGGCTTCCGGTGGGAATGGGAACGGATACCGTACGAGGTCGGTTTCCCGTTCTACGAAAAGTCGCCCAACCAAAACGTCATAGCCGTTGTACGCAAGATCGACCCGCATGGGTCCAAGTGGTGTCAGCAGACGGATACCCGCGCCCGGTGTGAAACGAAGGTCCCCAAGGTCACCGTCAGTTTCGGCGGCAGGCGAAAGAATCTGGCCGGCATCGACAAAGATCGCACCGACCAGCCGTCCGGAAAACACCGGGAGGGGGTGGCGATACTCGATATTCGCGACGTACGCACGATCTCCACCGATCGGCGAGACATCGGGCCGCAAATTGTCAATCGAGTCTTGAACGAAGATACCGCCGACGTCACCGGGTGGCCTGGTCACTTCCTCGGACGCGGCGGCGTACACAACGGGCCCGAGTTCGTTTTGTCGAAAACCGCGGACGCTGTTGGCGCCACCAAGATAAAACCGTTCCTCAATTGGGACGATATCGAAATCGGCGGCAAATGTCATCGATGCACGCACTCTCCACGCGAACACACCTGACCGGCCGACGGGGTGGTAGGAAGCAAACTCTGCAATCCCCTTGAAAAATTGGGCGCGAGGATTACTCACGGTGGCGGCCCGGAGTTCAATTGTCGCACGTGTGCCTTGGGTGGGATCGATCGGCGAGTTTGAACGATCGCGGAGCAGTTGCAGACCGAGCGTAGATTGCACACGGGTCAGTTGGAGTCTATTGAAATCCTCCGGACGACACACGTTGAGAACAGCACAGCTTGTCGCAGCGTCTGCACGCGTGTTACCGCCAGACAGCGAATAGGACACCGTGACGGGAATATCCAGGGAGGTCTGCCGAGTGAGCGACGCACTGCCACCTAACGACGTACGGACGTATGCGTTGAATTCGCTGCGACGTTCCCCCACAATCGTCAGCGCCCCACTCGTCCTCGACGAAAAAACATAGGGGAATCGTAGACTGGACGTAACGGAATAGTTCAGGTCGTCGCGCCCGCTCCCTCTGTCATCCGTTTCGCAAGCCGGAATCTGCGCAGTTCCGATTTTCGACAACCGCGCACTGACGTCGAAGATACGCCCACCGCCCAGAAAATTGCCAACCGACCAACTGGCCAACGTGCGCAGACAATCGAAGGTACCGCCACCGCCACCACCGCGCAGCCTGTGCAGAGGCGCCTCAGAAACTTGCACGTTGACCACAACACCCGAACCGTTATCGGGTGGCAGGGTGTCCGCGAGTGACACATCCACAAAATCATGGAGCCCCAAACGGTACAGCTCAACCTGACTCCGTGTGAGTGCGGACTGGGAGAACGCATCGCCTGGCTCAATTCGTAACACACGGCGGACCACGCGCTCGTCAACTCTGTTCGCACCAATCACCGAGATGCTGTCTATCGTAACATGCGGCCCGGGCAAAACTTCGTACATCACTCGGGCCGTACGCGCCGGTCGGTCCTCATCGAAGTTGCGAAATACTTGGGCATACGGACGCCCCTGCTCGCGCAGAATCGACAGGATGGAATCACCGGATATCAGCATACGCAGACGGTCGAACGGATCACCAACCTTCAGCGGGAGGATAGACTCAATTTGCGCCGTGGGAATCACATCCTCGAGCCCTTGCACCTGCACCGACGACACCCGAACCGGTTCACCCTCGGTAATACTGAACTTCACGCTCACGATGCCATCAGATCGTGTCACCAACGTATCGACCTGTGATTCAAAGAAGCCGCTCCGGCGATACAGTAACAGGATGCGAAGTACATCCCGCCTCAATTCGGTCTCGTTGAGGTACCGTTTGGTACCAAATGGGCCAAACGGTAGTGATCGAACCAACCACGTCCGCACCCACCACCCGGACTCCGAAGTAGCGATTGAGATGGCGAGGGTGAAATCGTCAAGGTAATCGTTGCCTTCAAACTCGACGTTGCGCACGAGTTGTCGACCGTCAACCTGGGCGGTTAACGGACACGCGGCGAAAAACGTCGCGATACCCAAGATCCAAAGAAAACGCGAAATACCTATCGAATCCTCATGAAAACGCCCCCATCGACACATGAGAGGGGGGCCCGGAAAACCATGGTTAACCGTAATACGGTCAACAATTTGCGGACAGCTGTCAACACCGCGCAAACGAAATTACCTTGCAGCCAAATGAAGATTTACACACGCACCGGAGACAAAGGTCAAACCGCCCTTTTTGGGGGCGGCCGCGTCGATAAAGACAATATTCGAGTTGCCGCCTACGGTGATATCGACGAATTGAATGCCGTTCTGGGATCTGCCTCCGCTGAGCCACCGGACAATTTCGACAACGAACTCATCGAGTCCATCCAACGGGATCTTTTCGCAATAGGCGGCCTGTTGGCCACTCCGGACAAGGAAAGGGTCGCCGCCGCCATAAAAAAGGCCGCCCTCTCGACGGACCGGATTGGCATTCTGGAACAAGCTATCGATCATGCGGAGGAATCACTCGAGCCGCTAAAAGCGTTCGTATTACCCGGTGGCTGCCAAAAAGCTGCTGCTTTTCATCACGCTCGCACCGTGTGCCGCCGGGCAGAACGGAGTGTGGTCTCGCTCAATCGTGAAGAGCCGGTGGAACCCGGCATCTTACCATACTTGAATCGACTGTCCGACCTTCTGTTTACGCTCGCGCGACTCGCCAACGTCAATGCCGGCATCCCTGACAGGACCTGGTAGTGACAACTCACAAGTTTTATCAACTGGACGTCTTCACCGATCGGCCACTTTCTGGCAACCCGCTTGCCGTTTTTCCGGATGCCAAAGACATCGACGATAAAACCATGCAGAAGCTGGCACGGGAGATGAACCTATCTGAAACGGTCTTCGTGACGGCTTCGCAAAAGGCCACACGCCGCCTCCGATACTTCACCCCCACCACCGAAATTCCGCTGGCCGGTCATCCAACGATCGGTACCTGGTGGCTTCTGTGCGAACTCGGCGAATTAGAGCTGTCGGATTCGGGGATTCAAAGATTCACACAGGAAACCGGTAGCGGTGTTCTGCCGGTCGATATCCGCACAGAAAACGGCCAACCCGTCGCCGTGGATATGGTCCAAACCCGGCCCGAATTCGGTGAGATCTTCGCAGATCGCGAAAACCTCGGCCGGGCACTTGGCGGCGATGCCGACACGGTTTTGGCCGAACCGCCGCCCCAAGTCGTTTCGACCGCAGTTCCGCAATTGATGGTGCCCATCAAATCCCTAGAGGCACTTCAAACGCTACCGGGTAACGGCGGCGCCCAACTCGCCACGATGCTCGGAAACGCAGGCACGGACTGCGCAATGTGTTATTCCATGAAAACGGTCGATAAAAGCGCCACCGTGCAATGCCGCATGTTTGCACCCGGGTTGGGTGTCCCTGAAGATCCG
>JAZDDC010000574.1:0-6647 GCA_036679565.1 Gemmatimonadota bacterium | reverse complement strand
GTCGCGTTGAACGGTTGCTGTGTGAAGTTGAACGGAAAAACACTGTTCTGCGCGCGGATCGCGGCCTCTGTTTCAGGCGTAAAGGCCAATTCGCTGCAATTCGCCGTTTGCAAACCCGCCAACATTAAGATCTGATTTTGGTCGTTACAACCGCTCACGTTACTTGTCGCTCTACCCTGTGCCTGAAGGACTTGCGGGTCAACGTCAGTGAACTGTTGCGTAAACCCGAACCAGCGTGCGCTCAGATTCACAGTGGGTAGCCATTCGGTCTTGGCAGCGGTCGCGTTTCGTTTTGCCGACGTCTCCTGTGCCCGCAGTTGCATCACGTTGGGATTGAACACATCAGCGTCTGAGAGCAACTCTTCCAGGGTGAAGTCTGGTTCAACGACTGGGAAGGAGTCTGACAGCGACACAACCGACAAATCTGTTGGCGCTTCGACACCCATCTGTTGAAAAAGTCGCAGCTTTTCGACATTCAACCGTTGTTCGGCCTGCAATAAGGCTACGTCACTTTGCCCCTTCGCAACTTGGGCTTGCCGGACGTCCAGCATTGTGGTTTGACCGACATCATACCGCGCCTGTGCCAGTCGACGGTTTTCCTCGTCGCGAGTCACTTGACGTTCCGTCAGATCGACCTGAGCTTCGGCCTCGAGAATTGCAACGTACTGCTGAACGATTGCATTCTGTGTGTTCATTCGTGACGCGTCGATCGATGCTGTGACTGCGGCACCGGCAGCCCGCTGACGCCCGGGTTCGACAAGCGTCCGGCCACTCAGATTCATGTTGAGATTCAACGAATAAAACGAGCCGAGGGTAGGTGACGTTCGAAACGCGGTGGAAACGAAACGCTGTTCGCCCGAACCCTGGTACTGGATGCCGGAACTCGCCGTAAACGAGGGAATCCAGTTGGCAAATGCGTTCCGCACAGCCCACGATGCGGGGGTCTCGTCGTTTAGGACCTGCCGGTAAGCCGGGTTATTTCGCAACGACACATCGATAGCGTCTCGCAACGACAACGTCTGCGGAGCCGAAGGCAGTTGCTGGGCGGCGACTGGTGCGACGACACCAATCATGAGTGTGCCAATCAAAAGAGCGCGGTGTTTCATGGGTTTACCTGGTTGCGTTGGAAAAACATGTCCCCAACGATGTTACGCACATTCCGGAGCCAAAGTTTCAGGAGGAGTTGGCTCATCGAACAGAAGAAAAGTAATGCAGTTCCGGTAAAATCAGAGAGCCTTCTTTTAGCGAACTGCGCCGTCCCAAATTCGCTCGGCGACAATCCCGGTGCTGGGAATTTCGACTTTGACCAATCGCCCGGCATCATCGAACCAGCACTCCCTCCGGTCCGCCCCGGACGATAGGACTACCACCGTCACATGGGTCGAACGCCCGTCGATCACCGGGGTGCCACCGTCTCTTGTGGTCAGCTCGAAATCGGTTCGGCGGTCTTCACGCGGCCACGTCAATCGAACCGTGCCCGAGACACGACGAGGCGGGATGGCATAAAACGCGAAAACCGAGTCCGATACGACGAAGCTGCGTGGCGCAGCCGGATATTCCCGGGCCGTTCGACGGGGCGGGTACGACACGGTGGACGTAAGTTGAAAACCCGCCGACGTTCGCGTGATGCGAAATTCCTCCCTCGCTATGATATCGCCACCGCGAGTCACCGCAAAGGTCCCTTCGTCAATCACCTGCGACGCCTGCGCTGGCCGGGGAAATAGGGCAGCCAGGAGGCAGACGGAGCATTTGGTAAGACGACTGCCAACCGCAGATTTGGTCGAGCGAGCGAGACGTGCCATATGATGAATATAGGGACGTGTCCCTCAGAAGTGGCGGGGACCGCCAAATGGAGTGTTGATTGGTTGCTATGCAGCGGGTAAACCGAAGAAGCGCCGGCTTCCAGCGCAGGACACGCAGGGTCGTGTCCGTCTGGGAGATTGGCATCGTAGCGACTTTGCTGACCCTCGGGGTTTGGCTCAAAGTGCCGGTGTTGATGCTTGGGGTGTTCGCGGTTGCGACCGCGACGATCAATGTCGGGTTTGCCATTCGTTTGGGACGGCCCGCGTTTGTCGGGATCTCAGTCCTCTCGCTCCTCGCCTCCGCCGCCGCTGTCGATACGTCGCGTCGGGTGAAGGCCGTGGAGACTGGATGGGAGGTGGTCAACGAGAATCTGATCCAGCGGGCAAGTCGAGAGTTGGAATCTGCACTCGGAGAGGCTGTCGAACTTGTTGAAGCGTTGGCGGAGCGGGGTGCGGCGTTGCCGGACATTCCCCGATCGGACGCGTTCGGTTTGCTGGAAGGCGGTCTGGCCGGCCGCAGTCCGGAGCGTGGTGTTGTTGTATTCGACGGCGATGGGAATCCCTGGGTTTGGGCCGGTCGCATGCGCTTGACGGTTGAACCTCGGCAGAGTGGTCTCAGATCGAGAATCACACCTTTTTATGTCGTTATCGAAGCGGAGCGGCGTGTGGGTAATCGCGTGGCAATCGGGCAAGTCGTCCTGAGTGCCGACAGCTCAATCCCCGATCGTGATCTTACAGTGGCCCGGCGCTTTGCACGGGCAACGGGTTCGGGTTTGCAGTTCTATGACCCGGACAACGCGCCGTCGTCTGCGGATGTTTTCGACTATTGCATGCCCGGTTGTACCGACGTGACGGCGCCGGACACGTTGTTCTCCGTTCGTGCGGTTCCTCCGCGCCAGGGGGAGTTCAAGCTCGAACTGATCGATCGCGGGGGACGTCGTGTGGCGCTTGCCGTTGCCCTGAGTCTAGCCGCGCTCATTGGTGTTGGTCGTCTGTGGCTTCGCTGGCTTGGTGTTTTGGGCGTGGGTGTGCTTCTCATCTCCACCCCCCTCGCGGTACGGCTCGGACTCGGCGGGTTTTTCTCGCCACAGCGTTACTACCTTCAAGTCGGTGCGTGGATCAGTGCCTCGGCCGGGACATTATTTGTGCTCGGAGCCATTTGTATCATGGTCGTCGCGGCGCGTTGGAGCAGGCCCGGTGGTCCGCGTGTCGCCGCTTTGCTTCCGGCTCTGTTCATCGGAATCACTGCTCCGTTTCTCCTCCAAACGCTTGCGATGGGTGTCACGCTGTCTGGTTCAGGGACTGGGGTCAGCACCTGGCTGGGATGGACCACCGCACTCGCGATGTCGGTAACGGGCCTAACACTCGTCGGAGCCAGAGCGGCCAGGTTGTCCGGTCTGCGACCACCACCGTCTTGGACATTGTGGGTGGTTTGTGGTGGCACGCTCGTGGCCTCGTTGACGGGGTTGGCGGTGTGGCGTCCCGCGGTGGGGTGGCCGTTTTGGTATTCCGTTTTATGGGTGCCGCTCTTTGTTGGTGCGTTACTTCCGGCCAGACGGATCCGGGTTCTGATTGGTTCGGCGGTTGTTTCGGCTGCGGCTGCCACGGTTTTGACGTGGGGCGCGGTCGCGAACGGTCGAGTGGAATTCGCAAACCGCGACGTGTCGGTTCTTATTTTCGGGGTTGATCCTTTCGCCGACAGATACTTAGAACGTCTCGGGACCGATCTTCAGACCCGAGCCGTCCCCCAAAGCGCGGCGCAGTTATATGCCGGTTGGCAACGTTCGCAACTGGCTCCCGACTACCCCGTGGTCTTGTCGTCGTGGACGACGGGTTTGGAACGCATTGCCCACGTGGAGTTGGCTGAACTGGGTGTGTCGGACTCTACAACACGGGCTGTGGTGGCGGACGTTATCAACGAGCACGAACCCCGCATCACACCTATCGCAGGCTTACCGGGCGCGCACTATATCCTGGCCGTTCCGTTTCCGGGCGGGGATGTGGTCACCGTCACGTTGGGACCCAGGTCACGATCCATTGAAGAGCATCGGGTGGCTCGATTCCTTCGCGGGGATGCAAACTCCGATGTGGCGCACGAGCTGACCATATCCGATCGGCGTTTGGTCGGCAGCGCACCGCCTATCCTGACGTGGAGGCGTGAAGGTTTTGTGGTGCGAGGAGAACAATCCTTCACCGCGCTTGGCGTGTTGCCCGATACGGGTGCGGCCGTCGAAGAAGGCGAACAGCACATGCGGGTGGAAGTGTCTATTGGTGGTAGTGCGTCGGCACTGGTTATACGTGGCGCGTTGCTCGCCATTGTGACTGTCCTTGTGGCGGCTCTGTTATGGTGGTTCGGCGAAATGTTGCGTGGGCGTTTCCCGTGGCGACCTCTTGTACGCGGTATCCAACCGCGTTCTTATCGCGCTCAGCTCACGGGTGTACTCGGTGTCTTCGTCATCGGACCAACACTGATTTTCGCAGTATGGAGTGTGAGCCGAATCGGTGCGGAGGTGGCGCGTACGCGCGATGTCGTACTCGAGCAATCGCTGCGGGATGCCGCCTCCGGTTTCGACTTCTCGAATCCCGCGCGATCCATCGCGTTAGACTCGCTTGCTCGGCAATTCAATACCGATCTGATTCTTTATGAAGACGGAGTCCTTGCGGGCGCCAGCGAACCTGTCTTAACCGAACTTGGTTTGATCGAGGCGTACCTGGCACCCCGATTGTTTCGGTTGCTCGCCATTGAAGGTGGGCTGGAAGCGATCGCCGACCGGAACATCGCGGGTAGGCCAATTCGTGTTGCCTACCGGTCGTTGAGTGGCGTTGGCGGTCGTTCCGTCGTGTTGTCCGCGGCTCGTTTGATCGACGTGCGTGGTAGCACGGAAGCCTTTGCGGTGATCTTGGCAGTGGCCCTTGGTCTGGCGGCCGCGGCTGGTATGGCGTCTCGGGCCGCTCGTATGCTGGCGCGACCGGTGCAAGAACTTCGTGCGGCGGCGGGAGCTGTTGGGCAGGGGAATGCCTTACCGGCATTTGCGCCGGACACATTGCCAGAATTTGCACCGGTGGTGAAGGCGTTCCAACGCATGGCGAGTGATGTACAAAGCCACCAGGAGGCGTTGCAACGTGCCCTGAAATTCACCGAGGCCATTCTCAGTAACGTCGCCACCGGTGTGGTGGCGCTTGACCGACACATGCGGGTCACGACAGCCAACCCGCGTGCGATTGCGTTGATCGGGAAGAAACCGGATCCGAACCGGGCGTTGCCCGACGAGGTTGGAGGTGAATGGGTCCCGGTGTGGGTCTGGGTGCAGGAGTTTCTCACAACCGGCGAATCGGTGGATGCGCGGGAGTTCACCGTGGGTAAGGTGCGTGTTCGTGTGCAGGTAGCAGCGCTGACTTCTGCCGACGGTGGTGTTGTGCTTGCGCTCGATGATGCTACCGAGTTGGCAATGGCGGAGCGCATTCTGGCATGGGGTGAGATGGCGCGGCAGGTCGCGCATGAAATAAAGAACCCCCTCACGCCGATCCGATTGGGGATTCAACACCTGCAGCGGGCCTACCGTGACCCGCGGGGAGATTTCGACGAGACGTTAGACCGCACCAGCCAGCAGATTCTGGATGAAATTGAGCGATTGGATGCTATTGCCCGTGCGTTTTCGCGTTTTGGGGCACCACCGGCAGAGGCGAGCCCGCTCGAGCGTGTGGACGTGGCGAAGGTCGCAAAGGAAACCGTTTCGCTGTATTCCATGGGTGGCGGGACTGATGTTGCTCTCATCGCCCGCGCGCCCATCATGGGGCGAGTGCGTGCCGACGAGTTGAAGGAAGTGCTGGTCAACTTGATCGAGAATGCTCGCGGCGCAGGTGCCACGCATGTCTCCGTCGAGGTGAACAAAAATGACGGGCATCCGGCGCAATTTTGCGTGCGTGACGACGGAAACGGGATTCCGTCAGAAAATGTATCGCGTATCTTCGAGCCACAATTTTCAACAAACACAAGTGGCACCGGTTTAGGTTTGGCGATTTGCAAACGATTGGTCGAATCGTGGGGTGGGCGAATCCAGGTGGAGAGTGTGGTGGGCCAAGGGACGACGATGACGTTTAACGTAGGGTAATCCATGACTGACGTAACGACGCACACCGGTTCGGTGCGAACGGCCAAACGCACACACGGGTTTACTGAATCGGTGATTCGAGGCATGACGCGTTTGGCAACGGAGCACGACGCCATTAACCTCGCACAGGGGTTTCCCAACTTTCCCGCACCCGCTGTCATCAAGGAAGCGGCCGTGCGGGCGAATGGTTTCGGCCCTCATGGCCGTGGTGGATCCGGGTGACGAGGTCATCGTTTTCGAACCGTACTACGAGAACTACGGTCCGGACGCCATTCTGTGTGGTGCAAAACCCGTGTTCATACCCATGCCCATCGCGGACTCCCTGGATCTGGATCGCGTGGCGGAGGCGTTCAGCGCGAAAACCCGAGCGATTGTCCTCAACTCGCCTAACAACCCGTCGGGTCGGGTGTTGTCCCGCGACGAACTGTCAGCCATCGCGGAACTCTGTGTGAAACACGATGTCGTGGCGTTCACCGATGAGATCTACGAACAGATCTTTTATGAGGGGGAGCACATCCCCTTGGCCACCCTGCCCGGAATGCGCGAGCGGACTGTAACGGTGAGTGGGGCTTCGAAGACCTTTAGTGTAACGGGTTGGCGGATTGGCACCATCGTTGCTCCGCCAGTGTTGAGTGGCGCCATCAGAAAGGTGCATGACTTCCTGACCGTTGGGGCGCCAGCGCCATTGCAAGAGGGTGTGGCCGCTGGGTTGGAGTCCTTGAAGGCCGATTAC
>JAZDDC010000573.1:0-3058 GCA_036679565.1 Gemmatimonadota bacterium | reverse complement strand
GAAGCTCTCTGTTAGGACTTGCCGAGTGATGCGGCTTCTACCTGCGCCAAGTGCCGATCGTACGGCAATCTCCTGGCGACGGGAGACCGCCCGTGTCATAAGGAGGTTGGCTACGTTGCCACAGGCTATCAGTTGAAGCACGCCAACCGCACCAAGTAGGAGAAGCAGGGTCAGTCTCCGGTCGCCGACAAGAAATCTGTGTAACGGCGTGAGGCCCGCTTCCATGAACTCGTTTGTACTTGGGTACTCTTGTTCAAGCTGTCCCGCGACGCTGGCCAGTTCGACGGCGGCTTGTTCGTACGAAACACCGGCCCGTAGTCGTGCAATTGGTCGTACGACATGTGCTTGGCGAAACCAAACATGCGCGCGTCTTTGTTCGGTCCATAGAAAAGGCACCCACAGTTCCGCATCGTTAATTCCGTAGCGGAACGAAGGGCCCATGACGCCGATGACCTGAAACCCAACCGCGTCCAGGTGAATCGTCCTGCCGACGATGTCGGGATCGCTGGCGAAGTAACGTTGCCACGCGTCATGACTCAATACAACGGTGGGTTCACTCGGCGCCCACGTCTCTTCGAACGTGAACGTCCTTCCCATCATGGGTGATGCGCCGAGCACGGAGAATGTGTTCCCTGATACCTGGGACGCGATCACTTGTACCGGATCCGCCAAGCCGGTGAGCGCGGCACCGCTTGTGAACTCGCTTACGAAAGCGACATCCTGAAATGCCGTTACACGCTCTCGCCAATCCAACACGTTGGCTGGAGCGGCGTGTTCCTGTTGCCAACCCCGTTCGTCGTTCGATTCCCAAAGCATGACCAGCCGATCGGGATCTGCAAAAGAAAGCGGTCGCAACATCACTTCGTTTACGGCAGAAAAGATTGCAGTTGTCGCTCCGATGCCGAGGCCAAGCGTGATCACGATCAACCCCATCTGCCCGGGAGTGCGTGCGAACGCACGAAATGCGTAGCGAATGTCTTGCATGAGTGTTGTCATCATCGTTTTTCCGGCGTGGTCTTTTTGGAAGGACGGGGGCGTCTTTCTTGGTGGTACGGCGGTGCCGTTGGCAAGACTTCGCAGTGTTTGCGACCAGTACCAGTGTCTAGCCTGTCGTGGAGGAAGTTCGAGAGTCACATAGCGTCTGAACTCCTCGTCGAGATCGCCCGTCACGAATTCCCGGATGTGTGACGGGAGAAACGAGCGAAGCAACCATCGAGCGAGGCGCGGGGGATGTTGTTCAGCCATCGGTTTTCGTGTCAGACTGACGTGCACGAGCCGCTAAGCCGGCGAGTTGTGGGACCAAACCTTTGGCCATGCTTTGGATGTTTGTGTAAGCGCGGTAAAGTGCCGCCGCTCCCTCCGGTTCGACGTCGTAATACTTCCGTCGTTGACCGGACCTTTCAGGCGCGGATTTACCGAGCCGGGAGGTGACGAATCTGCGACTTTCCAAACGTCCTAGCGCGGTATAGATGGCGCCCGCCGATACGTTCCGGCCGGTCTGTTTTTCAATGGCCCGCCGGATTTCGACCCCGTAGGCGTCCGATCCAAGACCGAGTACTGCGAGCATGATGAGTTGTTCGAATTCGCCGAGAGCGGTGGCCATAGAGTCCTTGAGGATAGCTACAGTGTAGTACTATGGATGCCTACACCGTAGCTGTCAAGGCGGATTTCGGAGGAGGCAACCTGGCCGCCTTTGAGTTCGGTTAATCGTGCTGTAATCCGGGGGTTAACGTCGGGTAACTTTTTGTTGTCCCCTCACCACTTCTTCATCGAACTGTCATCGGTGAAACTCTCATGCTTGAGGAACTTGTCGCATCGCGGAGAAAACAGTTTAATCGTCCCCTCATATCGACGACACTTGGTTCGGCGACTATTCACGGTGCGATGCTTGCCGCGGCCATTTTGCTGCCCGGCAATCAGTCGGCAGACGCTATGCCCGTGGTGGAGACTGACACAACTCTGATTTACGTTTCGCGGCCGCGACCAGAAACGCCGCAACGGCAGCCGGCTGACGCCGTCGCGCCAGTGTCCCCCGTCATCCGTCGGCCCGCCGTCCTACATCATTCCATTGCAGTGCCGACCGAGATTCCGCCGATTAATCTTTCGGACCCTTTTGACCTCGATGAGTTCAAACGTTTTGCAGCGCGCAGCGTGTCGAATGGTGTTGGTGTTGGATCGGGTGGAAATGACGGTGGATCGTCTGCCGGGATATTCCGAATGTTGGATCTCGATGTTCCACCGGCGCTGTGGAGGCAAGCTCAGTGCAGATTCTTGCATCGACCCATTCTGCGTTTGAGGCTCCCGCGCTGGCCGCTGTGTTAGATGCCGTCTATCGCCCGGGCGAGATCAATGGCAGGCGCGTCAGAGTCTTGGTGCGACAAGTTGTGGCGTTCTCCATGAGATGAGGTGGAGAAGCTCAACATCCAACACTCACCATTCAACACTCAACTTTCAGCATCAACGCGCAACTTTCATCGGGGCAGCAGTTTCGGTTGGGCGTTACGTGTTGAATATTGATGCTGAGTGTTGATTGGTGAGTGTTGAACGTTGAGTGTTGCGCTTGTCCATCTCTGTGGCAAAAAAACCAGAGATTCCAACCGGCCATGGTCGGGAACCAGGACACAGCTGTGTGGGCCCGCCTGAAGTAACGCAATCCAAGTGACATGCGTATTGTTGTTGTAATGCTTCGGCCCTTTACCAAAGGTTCTGGTTCATCATGAAACGATTTGGCGTAACCCTGGTGGCGCTCACGGCGCTCGCCGTTCCTGTAGTCGGACAACAATTTGGTGGATCGGTCGCCGTTGGGGGCGATCAGATCTTTATCGGCGAATCTTCAAATCAGACGTTGCCCGGCATCGTTTACGTTTTTGAGAATGAAAACGGCACCTGGACTGAAGCGGATCGATTGATGGTGGGGGACGTGGTTGGCCCGCCAGATGGGTTCGGCCGCTCGATGACGTTCGATGGGACGATGCTGGTAGTGGGTTCACCCAGTCCGGCAGCACCTGGAGTCGTGTACGCGTTTCGAAGAGCCGCGTCCGGTGAATGGACAAACATC
>JAZDDC010000572.1:0-3139 GCA_036679565.1 Gemmatimonadota bacterium | reverse complement strand
GCCACGACCGTTGAGAATCTGCGGCTGATTTTTCTTGGTGTCGATTTTGATTTCGTAATAGTGTGAGGGCGTTCGTTTGGATGTCTTCGAGATAATCTTGATCGGCTTGCCGGTGGTAAGCACGCCGTACATTCCCGCAGCACTGATGCCAATCCCCTGCTGACCCCGGGACATGCTCAGACGATGAAATTTCGAACCGTACAGCAGTTTTCCGAAAATCAGTGGTATTTGTTTCTTGAGAATGCCGGGGCCGTTGTCCTGAACACCCGCTTTGTACCGATTGTTGCCCGTTTGCCCGACGTGAATCCAGATTTCCGGCAGGATGCCGGCTTCTTCGCAAGCGTCCAGCGAGTTATCGACGGCCTCTTTGATGGTGGTGAGCAGCGCCTTGCGCGGGTTGTCAAAACCGAGCAGGTGTCGGTTCTTGGCGAAGAATTCACTGACGGAAATATCGCGCTGGCCGGCAGCCATGGATTTCGCCGTGGCGCGACGCGACTTGGTCGGGGTGTGACCGTTGGTGGTCGATCGGTTCTTCACTGGGGACCGAGTGCCGCCACGCGGCGCCTTGGCGGTCTTTTTGCGCGCGACGGGTCGTTTCTTTGCCCTCTTAGTCTTTGCTTTAGCCAAAGGCTAGGCCTCCTTGGGGAAGCCCGACGCCGAGTCGAGCCGTAGTCTGGCCAATCCAAAACCGCCGTCTCGTGCCCAATGCCGTTCGGACTGGACGATCTCGAAGTTGCGGCGGATTATAACGGTTTGACGGATGGACTGTTGAACGGATCACCGCCGACACGCGCCACCAACAATTGCGTGGACTGCGGAAAGAAATTTTCTGCGTGGATGGTAGAATGCGCAAACCACGCCCATCGAGGCCGGCGTCCCTTGTACGATGCCACGCTCGTGACCCATGACACGCATTTCGATACGCGGCCTAACCGGCCGACGGTCACCTGGAGCGGCTAACCAGGCACCACTCCCCGGTGGCCTGGCCACATGGACAAGGCAGACAAATCGTAACCGGCCGAACTAATCACTCTTGCGTCAAGCGACGTCGTAAGTCCTTTGATCCCACGATGGGCAGCGGCCTCCCGACCAGATCGTCGATGCTATTTACAAAGCAGAAGAGTCAACCAGTCAGACAAGGTCCAATGGTAAGCGATTGGCGCAGATGCTCGAAGAGCCGTGTATGGCGATGAAGTCGCACCTTGCTTGAACGTGAGTTGACGAATCCGAGAAGCCCCCGGGTGAGTCGCATGGCGCCGACGTGCCAACTCAGCAGAGATTGGAATTTCCTCGTCAACGTGAGGCGCCCTCCGGGCGATCGATTTCCCACCGCAATCGAGGTCGTGCCGTCCGGCCTCGTAATCGGGGAGGTCGGAGCTTCATGCCAGTCCTCAGTGTAGACCGCTATTGCACCATATGGACCGTGCGTGTTGGGAACGGGATCTCGATGCCACTTTCATTCAGGGTATTGTAGACGAGCTCCGTCATTTCCAACTTCCTGGCGAATTGCTTCCCATAATCATCCACCCACACCCGGGCAGACATGTCGAGGGAGAAATCGCCCATATTCAAGAAGATCACTTGGGGTTCAGGCTCCGACGAAATGTCGTCCAGCTGGCTGATCGCATCCAAAATAACCCGTTTGACCTGGGCCACATCACTGCCGTAGACCACCCCGAAATTCACGGTGACCCGGATGCTCGCGTCAGGTTTGGTGTAGTTCTTGATCCGAGCATTGGCTAGTTGCGAATTAGGAAGGGAGATCACTTCGTTGTCGTAGGTCCGCATCACGGTAGTGCGAAGACCAATGTCCATTACCACTCCCACTTCCCCACTCTCGAGTTGGACCTTGTCACCCACATTGACAGAATCATCCAATATGAGCTGAATGCCGGCAAAAACGTTGGACAGACTGCTGTTCAAGGCCAAGGCGATGGCCAGACCACCAATACCGAGGGCGCCCAACAGGGGGGCGATTTGAACTTCCCATGTCCCCAGGATGATCAGAACACCAAGGATGGCAACGGTCGTCTTTATGACCTTGCGCAACAGAGGCAACAGTCCTTCGTCCAGGGTAGATGCGGTTCGTTCTACCCAGGTCTTTTCCAGCCATTTGGACATGTCGCCAACCAGGCTGATGGCACCGCGGATTAGGAGGACAGCGAGAAAAGAAAACAGTATTCGCTGAGGAATGGGGTTTTGCAGAGCCAGAGGCGCGAGCGCCACCATCAGACCGATGACCGGGATCGAATAGGTTGCGACGTTTTTGACGGCCCGGATCAGGATATCATCCACCTCGGTCTTGGTCTTTTCCGCCACCCTCCGTAAGACAAATCGTAGGCTCCAGCGTACGACGACGGTCAGGACCAGTGAAAGGAAGAAGATCCCCAAGGCCTGAATCCAAGGGTTTTCAAAGTAAGGGCTAAGCGTGTCGACAAGAGCGTTCATGGCAATTCTCCTCTAAAAGTGAATCTCGCAGGTCGAAGTTTCCCCATCTTCGCGGACGGTTTGAACCGGGCATCAGGCAGCAGCGGATTAGCTCCGTTCGTAGTTGATGGGTGAGGCGTATCGCGTCATGCCCGCTTGTCAGGCCTGCACCGGGCGCGCGTGGACGCTCGTCAACACTCGTGGGCGACAGTGTTATTGGATCGGCGCGCGTGGTCAATCACCAGCGCTCGAGGGTGTTGTTACAACGTTTGTGACAATTCTTGAGGGTCAACCCCGTTGGCGTTCGGCGCAGCACCAGCACTCCACCACGAGGGCGGGCCTGTTTCCCCAACGTCATTGGACATGACCAACCCCGATGTCTGAACCCCTCCAGAGTGCCGTCTGACGAGTCGTTTTCACGATGAGTCACATTGAATGACGATGAGTACGGCACACTGAGGGCACGCGAAAAACACTCGGGTGAGTTGGTAGCCCTGAGGAAGTCGGATTTCGATGGTGTCCCGTTCGTAGTTGGAAGGGCGACTCCCAAACGGTGAACTTATCCGGCCCGGCGTACCTCGTCCATCGGTTTGCGGTCTTGTCTCAAGTGCGCTTTCAGCATCCAAAGGTCGCGATAGCCCATGAACCGTCGGAATTGTTTTTCGTTTCGACGAAGGCCGCGGCGGCCCACCGCAGCGCCATCGTGTCGCTC
>JAZDDC010000571.1:0-15733 GCA_036679565.1 Gemmatimonadota bacterium | reverse complement strand
ATGGGGGCGGTTGAATGATCGGTTACGTCATCTTGTATTGCCACTCACAACGCTCAGTGTGATTGGCATCGCCGGAACGTCTCGTTTCGTGCGGGGAGCCGTACTCGACACCCGTAGTCAAACGTTTGTCAGTGCTGCCCGCGCGCGAGGCGTATCGACGTGGGGAATCGAGTTTCGTTACATCCTGCGAAATGCGCTTGCTCCAATCGTGACGTTAGCAGGGCTCTCGCTCCCGGCGCTCTTTTCCGGGGCGGTATTCGTAGAGGTGGTTTTTGCGTGGCCGGGCATGGGACGCGAAATCGTCAGCGCGGTGGCGTCCCGCGACTACCCGGTGGTCATGGCGACGACGGCCATTTTCGCAGCCCTCGTCGTCGTCGGAAACATCCTTGCCGACGTCGTAAACAACGCGATTGACCCCAGGGTGAGGCAAGGATGACGCTGCCTACAAAGCCCGATCGCGACATAGCCTTGATCGTCGGGCTCACAATCGCCCTCGTTGCCATTGTAGCCGCCATCGTTGCTCCCTGGCTGGCACCCGCGGATCCGCTAAGTCAAACCGACGTCTTGCGGACACGTTTTCTCCCGCCGTTGGCGACGGGCCCCGACGGAACCCTGCATTGGTTGGGGACGGATCGATTCGGAAGAGACGTGTTGTCCCGTCTTATTTACGGTGCTCGCATCTCCCTTTCCGTTGGGATCGTTTCCGTCATTGTGTCGCTCATTCTCGGTGTTGGTGTGGGCGTAACAGCCGGTGTCACGGGTGGTCGTACCGAACGGTGGCTGATGTCAATCACAGACGCGATGTTGGCACTACCGCGACTGGTACTACTATTGTCACTCGTCGCGGTCTTTGACCCGAGTCTTCCACTTGTGGTGCTCGTCTTGGGCGCCACCGGATGGATGTCCGTTGCCCGTCTGGTCCGGGCGGAAGTAAAGTCGTTCCTTCATCGCAGCTTTGTCGATGCGGCGCGGGCCTACGGCCTGACCACGACACGGTTGGTGAGTCGGCACCTCCTGCCCAACACGCTGACACCCGTCATCATTGCAAGTGCTTTGGCGGTTGGCAACGCCATTACACTCGAATCGGGACTCGCCTTTCTTGGCCTGGGTGTACCCCCGCCAGCGCCATCGTGGGGGAGTATGATTGCCGGCGGGAGAGATGCAATCGTTTTTGCACCGTGGATTGCGTTTTTCCCCGGTGTTGCCATCGCGGCGATGGTCGTGTCTTGTAACTTGATCGGCGATGCGCTGCGTGACCGTCTGGACCCCCGCACCCGTTAAGCCCAAAAAAGGAACGACACGATCTCATGAGGAGCGGCTTCAAAAATGACGCGCCGTCCTGACTGTAACTCGACTTCGCATTCGATAAGCTCGTCCAATCGGCACCGCGCCGCCCGAGCCATCGTCGCGGGCCATTCGATCGCACCCGATGTCGCTACGTTGGTAACATTCACGCAGCGAAACACGACCGCGTCTCCCCCTACCGACGGTTTCAACGATTTGAACACCAACCCCGCCCCTTCCAGCATGGGGCCAGGCACGTGCCCCGGCGGTTGCACCGCTTGGCGGAACATCATGCCCGCTAACGGCGCGTGGAACGATTCCAACAAGGATCCAAATTCATCCCATTTAGCCGGCTCGACGGTGTCGGAAAGACCGAGCAACGTCATTCCCAACTCCAACCTGAAATACCCAAGCTCCTGCGCCTCGGGCGTCGGCACCGGCCAAGCGGCGTGACCTGGTCGAGCCGTCAGATTCCCCTTGGACAAATCCCCAACAGCCCGAAACAACGTCACCGCCAAATGTTCATCCATTAATTCGTACTCGAAGGTACCCCGCGTAAAAACCGTAAGCCCGGAATGTGTCCCGCGAACCGAAACGAATTGATGGCACGGAGCCGATCGGACCGGATGTTCCATTGGAAAATCAGCAACATCATGTGTTTCACGACTTCGGTTGACGTGTCCAAAGTGTTGATCCGCGATGGCGTTCTCTGACGCACCCACGGGTAGCGGGAACAAAACACGCAATCGGTGATTCCCTTCGTTGTTCACACCTTCGATGATCCATTGAACAATCCGTGACGCATAGCTCACACGCGCGTACACGGTTCCTCTAGTGCGCGCGCCAAGCTGAAAATCACGCGCCACGCAACCGACTATGGGACCGCGCCAGACCGTGCGGAGTTTGCCCCATTGCGCGGTCAGCGGAACATCGCTCTCCCGCGGTTGAAACGTGTACGTGTCCCCGTCGTCTCGTTCGCTCATGAGATCAGCAACATGACGCACACGAGTGGCATCATCCCTGACGGCGAAGGCGCGGTCATCGGATGACACCTTGATGACCGGAGACAAAAGCCTGCCGTTGACAATTTTTATGTCATACTTCTGGTCCTCCGCCTTGCGCGGCGGTGGATTGCCTTCGACAATTCGATATGCGGTAGCGCCCAGCGACGGCGCCTGCCCGACGAAAGCCACACGATATACGTCCACCAGATCTTGATCGGGGTAATCTCGCGGACTGTCCAACCGTTCGTGTCCCACGTAGGCGTGCAGAACCTGGACCGACGTGGTGCCTCCATCAGACGCCACCAGATGAAATACCCGGTCTGTTGGTGAAGCATTGTCGCGGTCCAGAGCCACCGGCCCTCCGACCGGGATGTCTGCGCGAAAGAACGTTATCAGGGCCTCGACGACACCCGTGCGCTCCTGCGGTGACGGATTGATGACGATAAGCCTGGGAGTCCATTTGTCACGTTCACGCCGCACCATGGTGGGGTCCTGGCCCATCCGATCCCAAACCGCTCGCTGGAATAAGTTTCGGGCCGCGGACGCCGCCCGGTCGAATCGACCTTCAACTTCGCGGGCAACCGCATCCGTACAGCACCCACCGATGGAATCGTGCGCGCAACTTCGTAAGAACTCTTTCCATGTGTCATGAATGAGCGCACGGCGATCGACGCCGGCAGTGACGAAAGCCAACGCACATTGTGGTTCCGCCCAGCGCACTAACATACGCTCCGCCTCAGCCGCTCTACGTTTGATTCGCGAACGTGTACTGTGTACGCCCTGGAGCGTCCATGCATAACCGTAGGAAAACCGGAGTTCGCCCGTTACAACTGGTAAGTCGCCAAGCGCGTGTTCCGGTAACTCGTCGAAGTATTGTGTGGGCGAGCCTATGTTGAACTGGACGTCCGGCGCAATACGCCCCATGGCTTCCACGGCCGCCAACAGGTTCGGTTGAATGTCGTGATGATCTGCACCGCTTGGCAAAAGGGCGTGTCCAGCGTGTGTTCGCGGTTCCAAAACACCGCGTAGCTCTTGCCAACGTTCCCTGGCCGCTTCTTCACCGACCGGAAGCTCGGCGCCTAACTCGTAACCGGCCGGTGCAAGATGACAAACCAACAACGAACCAGTGCCGACACCGTTCCAACGAAACAGATCGCCCGATTGGCCGGCCCGACCACCATACCCGCGCCACAGGATAGCTCGCTCGATACCAAAGCCATTTAGGATTGCCGGCAGATTGGCCGGGTGGCCAAAACTGTCCGGACAATAACCAATCGGCATCCAATTGCCGTAGCGCTCCCCTGCCAATTTCCCTAGCATGAGGTTACGCACTAAGGTTTCGTCAGTGGCGAGAAATTCGTCCGCAAGAACGTACCAGGGGCCCAGCAGCAGTCTTCCGTCTCGCGCAAGTTGGTTTATGCGAGTCTCATCTTCGGGTCGAACCGCGAGGTAGTCGTCGATGATACCAGCTTGACCATCCAAAAGAAAAACAGAAAAATCGGGAACCGTTTCCAAGGTCGTGAGGACATGTTGCACGGTTTCCACGAGCCGTTGCCGAAACAGGTGTTCCTGTTGGTACCACTCGCGGTCCCAATGTGTGTGAGGAACAATGACGACCGTTGTGAGCGAAGGTTTCACGTTCAGCGCGTTGGAAGACCCAGTTCTCGGCGCGCTTCTGCAGGCAACAGGTCTTGGGCAAGCGACACAGGAACGGCAAATGACAGACCTACCGCGTCTCGTAAACCGGCTCGGTGAACCGCAACGACATCCCCTGCCGCATTGAAGATTGGGCTGCCGCTTGATCCCGTGATGGTAAAACCATCGAATTGGATTCTGTCTTGAGTGATTTTGCTGAAGATGCCGGCGTTCATCGACGTACGAACGGTTTCTGTTTCGTCGATGGCGGTGAGGAGACCCGCCGGGAAGCCGAGAATAGCGGCGGGTTCTCCCTGCCTAGCGCCGTTGCGATCCCAGTCGATACTCGCCACCGCCGGTCCGCTGTATTCGACAATCCGGAGCACGGCGAGATCGGGATCTCGTGCAGCCGGAATACGTATTATTTGAGCCCTGACACGCTGTTGCTGATCGGCCATGGTCACAAATACTGAGTCCGCTCTTCTACCCGTATACATCACAACATGCCGGTTTGTTATGAAAAACCCGGATGCCGTGAGCACAAACCCGGACCCATACACAACTTCCTCGTCCGTGTACGCCCACACGAGACCGACCGCCGCCTGATTGGCCTGCGCCACGGCGGCAAGATCAACTCCGCGAATTGCGCGAGCCTGATCATCCAGCACTCGGGAACGCTGTTCCGCTTCTTGCACTGCCGCTCGTAAACTATCCAACAAATTTTGGGAGACTTGGTTGCTGGCGGCCCTGCGTAATTCCGTTTGCAAACGTGCCACTTCACCTTCTCGCGCCTGGCGGATGGAATCGATGGATGCGAGCTGGGTCGTAATGTCGGCCTGCGCACGACCGAGCGCCTCCTCGAGCGCAATTGTCCGGGCGCGTGCAGAATCCAGTTCTATCCGCAAACTGTCCACCACTGATGCCGGGGCGGAACTCGCACGGGCATCGGCTAGCGCAATTCCAAGTCGGGCGATTTCGTCACGCGACTCTTCACGCAAGGAGTCTGATGAAGCTTGTTGTCGTTCGAGTTCACGCGCGGTCGCCTCCAGCGCTACATCTGTTTCACGCACACGCATTTCGGTGAACCAATAAAACCCGCCTGCCGACACAACGATGACCGCGACACCCGACCATACCACCCGCCGCATTCTCCGAGAGTGGCGCCGGTGCGAATCTGCCACGATCTCCCGCATGAACATCGTACGCCCTTTGCCACCAAAGCTGCGTCGTTTTGCCCAACCACTACCCATCACCGTTGAGGAGTTCGGATCTTGAACATCAACCGCTTGTTCGTCATCGAGTTCCGGCCCGTAGCCGGGTATTGTTAGGCTCTCAAGTGCCAGTTCGGGTCCGGTTGGTCCGAACCTGATGCAATCCCTCAGCTGAAGTTGGTGATCGCCCACGAGCTTGGCGCCGTTTACGAACGTTCCGTTGCGACTTCCGAGATCCCGCAGCAGCACACGCCCTTCGACGAGCACGATCTCCAGGTGATTGCGTGAAACCGACGTGTCATCATCACGTGTCAGTTGGACGTCACAATCCCTGCCCCGTCCTACGAGAACCCGATCACCCTTGGTTTCGTATAGATCACCAGTTTCACCATCTCGGAGGGACACCAGCAGTGCCGCCACCGGCGCGCTCTCGGGCTTCAGCGGAACCGGAATCGCAGCCATCGGCGTTGTCACCGCCGCGGAATCAGTTGGCGCTTCTTCGATCAGCGTAGGAGAGGCGCTTCGCTCCGCCGTCTGCACGATGGAAAACTTGGGGCCGTCCTGACCCAAACGAACAACGGAGCCCCGCACAATTGGCTGACGCTTCCCGGGAGTCAGCCGCTCGTCGTCGAGATAGCTGCCGTTGGTACTTCCCAGATCTTCAACCCACCAACGACCCTCATCGTGGATCAGCATGAGATGCCGCCCTGACACGACGTCCGCGATTGGACCCGCCGGTACAATCTCGAATTCGGGATCTCGGCCGACCCGGACCGTGGAGCCGTGGAAGTCCTGCTCCTCGCCGCTGGCGCTATCACAAAGGCGAATGTATGCCATGGTGCCAATTTACCACGTGCCGAGCCCCATAACGAACCGGACAACCGCCTCATTGGGTATCTTCAACCGAAGTCCAAATCGTATGGGAGACCCCGTTTGACCTCACCAACCGAGACCGGCCGTAAAATCGATCCTGGGGTGGACCACGCGGAACTGTTCGCGCGGGTCGAGCAGGAATTTCAGGATCGGTACATCATTGAGCGGTTCGTCGCAGCATCATTTTCGCGAGCCCTGTTCGTCGCACGTGACGTGGTTTTGAAACGCCGCATTGCCCTGCGACTTCATCTGGGACCGGACACCGCGGGACGGGCTTGGTTTAACGGAGAAACCGAGCTTTTTGCGAGTGTCGATAATCCTGGCATAAGAACCATTTACGCCGCCGGTACGGCCGGCGACTGGGCGTTTAGGACCGGAAAGTGGATTGAGGGTGAGAGTCTCTTCGACGCAAGCCGGCGCGGGCCCCGGTCACTCCAAGAAGTCATCCGTTTGGGGCGTGACCTGATTCGCACCCTTGAGTACGCACACTCGGAAAATATCGTCATCCGACGTGTCGTGCCCGAAACTGTGATGATGGATCGAGCCGGCAATGCGATCATCACTGACCTTCGATTCGCCAACCGCGTGCTGGACGTGGCCGACCCCGATCTGGCGGCGGAACGGCAGCCCTACCTCGCACCAGAAACGTGGCACGGGCATGCCGGTGAGCCGGCAAGCGATGTGTACGCGGTCGGCGCGCTACTGTACTTTGCGGTCACCGGATCCGATCCGGCGTCCGATCCCAATCTCATCAGGCCACCCACCGAACTGCGTAGCGCCTGTCCGCAGGCCGTGCAGCGGACCATTATGCGGGCCTTACGACCCGACCCACGCGACCGCTACATGAACGCGTCTGAAATGGCGGAGGATTTTCACTCCGACCTTGGTGATTATGAGACACCGACGAGCGCACCGTTGGGTCGACGTATTTCGGGAGCCGAGGACTGGGAAAAACGGGTGCGACGAGCACTCGGCGACGAATACGAGCTACTGGCAGAAATCGGATCGGGTGGATTTGGCAGCGTGTATCGAGTTCGAGATCTGCGTCTCGAACGCATTGTCGCCTTAAAGATTCTCCACCCACACCTCACGTCGGAACCCGACGGCATTGAGCGCTTCCGCAAAGAAGGCCAGCTCGCCGCAAAGCTCAATCATCCAAATGTCGTGAACGTGCTCGGAACGGGTGGACGCGCTGGTTTTGTGTGGTACACCATGGCATACGTCGCTGGCGAAAATCTCGGTACACTCGTGAGGCGAGAGGGTTCACTTTCGATTCTGCGGACCATGGTTATCCTGGGCGAAACCCTCGAAGCGTTGCGACATGCCCACGCGCACGGTGTTGTACACCGCGATCTCAAGCCCGAGAATATGCTCATCGACAGCGACGGCGGCGGTGTGAGAATCACGGACTTCGGACTCGCCATTGCGCTGCACGGCCAACGTTGGGGTGGCGCATCCTCGCATTCCGGCACACCGGAATTCGCCTCACCCGAACAACTGCTCGGCGAAACGGTCGATCTCCGATCCGACCTGTATTCCCTTTCCCTAGTCGCCTATTTCGTCCTGACGGGGAAATCCCCATTTGGGGGTGGTACGGTGGAGTCCATCCTCGCCCGCCAGGATGCTGGTCACCTTCCCGACATCAAGCAGCTACGAGCTGACATTCCGAACGGTCTCGTACGAGTGCTGGCAAAAGGAGCGGCGCGGAACCCTGAAGATCGGTATGAATCTGCCGCGGAGTACGCCGAAGCCCTTCGGTCCGGGATGGACGGCTGGCTCAAACCGAACACCAGTTGGTGGAAAAGGCTGATCCCATAGTGAAGTAACGCCGGGCAGGGCTTGCGACTGTTTACGGCGCGGACAATGTTACATCCACGACCAACGGGTTTCCGATACATGACCAACAGCATCAAAACACGATTCGTATTGACCGCACTCCTCTGCCTCGCCGGTGTTGGACCGGTCATGGGACAGGTGAGCGAGATCCAGATTGCACCTGTCAACATGACCATGACCGTTGGCGAGGAGCGGACCTTCCTGGCCACAGCGTATGACGCAACGGGAAATCCGGTGTTAACCGCAGACTTCGCCTGGATCTCAACGGACTTACAGGTCGTTACGGTCCGGTTCGACCCGACATCACCACAAGTGGCAACGGTTACTGCGGTAGGAGTTGGCGTTGCACAGATCGAAGCCCGCTCCGGGATAACAATCCGGTCACAATCCGTCATTCAGGTGAGCGCGGCTCCAACTCCAACGGTAGTGCTCCCGGACTCCGTGTTGCCGGGTGCGGTAACCACATCCAGCCTAAGCCAGATAGCGCGAATCGATCCACAAATTTTCGGGACGGCGGTGTCGTGCCGAGTCGGTGGCTTCGTCGAAGAAGATCTCCTGGTCACCACATACACGGCCATTCGTGGGGCCGAGTCGATCGGTGTCACGTTGCCAAACGGTCGTCGGATCAATGACGCGCAAGTTGCAGCGTACGACGTCGATGCAAACTTGGCTATCATTTACGTTGATCGAACCGATGGTGGTTCGCTATCGGTGGGCAATGACGGGACGTCTTCCCAACGGGTATGGTCCCTGGCGCAGCCGGGCTGTCAACAGACGGTGGCAACGAACCTCCAAATCACAGCTCAACGCGGCGGAATGACCGAGGTGAATCGCGATCTCGGCCAAGGTCAAATCGGGGCACCGTTGATCAATCGTGATGGCGAAGTAGTCGGGGTTTTCACCGAGGGTAACCAAGCTGTACCCGCGTCACGCATTCCCGGCCTGATTCGTGAGGCTCGAGCACTTGTCACTTCCCAGGCGTTGTTGTCCGCCGAACAAGTTGCCTCTAGGGAAAATCACGGCTACGGATCGGTCGCCATGCGGTCGGATGTTTTGGCAGCCTCCGCACGTGTTACTCCACTTGAGGACTGGCATTGGAATGAGTTGGCCACCGAACAACGTCTGCCATTCACCCTTACCGGACCGGCGGGTCGGTACCGGGTAGAACTCCTCGCGGGCGGCCAGGTATTGAACACCGTTACGGTAGAACCCCAAGCCAGCACCGTCACGCAAACACTGCTGAGCCGTCCGGTTGTCGCCGGTGGCCAAACTGACCGTCCGTCCACGCCGCAAATACAATCGGCGGGCGGCGGCGGCTTCCCGGTAGCAGTCTTGCTGATCGGTGTAGTGGCAGCCGGTGGTGGAGCGGCGTTGCTCCTCGGTGGTGGCGGTGATGGCGGCGGCGGCACACCCCCTCCCGCACCGGGGCCAACCACAGGTGGGATAACAATTCGGATCCCCATACCTGGCGGTTGACGAGTCGTATCTCGACGTCTCAACGACGATGCGCTTAGCCCTCATCCAACAACGGTGTGACACTGACGTATCCGCAAACCTCACCCGCGCCCTCGACGCCATGGATCGTGCGAAAACAGCGGGCGCGGAGATGGTGGCCTTCGCGGAGCTTGCGGTAACGCGATTTTTCCCCCAACACGAAAAATCGGAAGAGGCGCGGCACGTTGCCGAGACGATTCCGGGACCCACCACCGATGCCATAGCTGAAAAAGCCCGTGCTCACGGCATGGTCACCGTGTTCAACATGTACGAAAAAGATAAAGACACGGGGCGATGTTACGACAGCTCGCCCGTCTTTGACGCCGACGGCTCTCACCTCGGCACGACTCGAATGATTCATATCACCGAATACGCATGTTTTCACGAACAGGCATACTACAGCCCGGGTGATCATGGCGCCCCGGTCTTCGAAACCACAATCGGGAAGGTCGGTGTCGCAATTTGTTATGATCGCCATTATCCCGAATACATGCGGGCGCTTGGGATAGCGGGTGCCCAGCTCGTTGTGATACCACAGGCCGGAGGACTCGACGAATGGCCGGAAGGATTGTACGAAGCCGAGGTAAGAACCGCAGCATTTCAGAACGGTTACTTTGCGGCGCTTTGCAACAGGGTCGGAGAAGAAGAGCGACTAACGTTCGCGGGCGAATCGTTCGTCGTGGATCCTGACGGCCACGTCCTCAGCCGTGCGAAAAGACTCGAGGACGACCTCTTGATCACGGATATTGATTTCGCGGCGTGCGAAACTTCTCACGCGCGCACATTGTTTTGGCGGGACCGTAGACCGGAGCTTTACCCCGATTGGCTTTGAGAACGGTCGATTAACGACTTTGGTCTAAACCGGCACTGCCTCCCCTTCAGTCGGCGGATCCGCCGCTTCGCCGGGTGTCACGTTGTTGTCCGCCGGTGTTCTCGATTCGCGCCCCTCGTGCGTGAAGTTACGCGCCAAGGCCATCTCAAAATCGTCGAACAACGAGTACATCACCGGCACGAGCACCAACGTCAGGAATGTTGCAAACGTAAGACCCGCGATAACGGCAATCGCCATCGGGCCCCACCACGCCGCCTGCTCACCACCCCAATAGAGTTCAGGGGAAAGCCGGGTGTACAACCCGAAGAAATCGAAATTGAGGCCAATTGCCAAAGGTGCAAGACCGAGCACCGTTGTGATGGCGGTCAAAACCACCGGACGGAATCTCGTTGCACCGGCTTGCAACAACGCCTCTCGAGTAGATAAGCCATCGCGTCCGCGCAGGATCCCGATATAGTCGATCAAGACGATGGCGTTGTTAACCACGACGCCGGCCAAGCTGATCACACCGACGCCAGTCATAACGATCCCAAACGGCATACGGAAAACCATCAACCCGATCAGGACACCGATCGTCGAAAGAATCACCGATGTAAGGATGATGAACGGCTTCGTGACGGAATCGAACTGAGACACCAGGATGAAGGCAATCAAGAACAACGCCATCAAGAATGCACCGACGAGAAACGCCTGTGACTCAGCTTGATCCTGTTGCTGCCCGGTGTACTCAATCCGGTAACCCGGTGGCAACGGGAAATCACTCAACACATCCTGGACCTCAGCCAGCACGGCATTGGCCTGAAAACCCGCGCGAACTTCCGATGACACAACAACCACACGATCAAGATCTTTGCGGTTTACATCGCTGAAGGCCACGTCCGTATACCACGTGGCAACCGAAGACAAAGGAATTTGACGGCCCTCGTCCGCGGAAATCGTGAGATCACCGACGGCGCTCACATCCTCACGGTATTCGCGCGCCAACCGGACGGTGATATCGTACTCTTCTTTGCCGTCTCGATACTTGGACGCTTCCGTTCCGTTGATGGCGCTGCGAATAGTGGTACCGATGTCCCGTGTATTCAAACCGTACAAGGCGGCCTTTTCACGGTCCACCTCGATGACGAGTTCAGGTTGACCGTTGGACAGGTTGCTCTCTAACCCGTCCAGTTTTCGGAACACAGGAGAGTTTTCCAAACGGGTAACAGCGGCGGCGCCCAAATCCTTCAGGACCCCCGCATCTTCCCCAATGATCTCGATATTGACCGGCAGGCCACCGCCGGGGCCATCTTGAGGTTTTTCCACCGAAATATCGGCGCCGGCTATTCCTTCACCTAACGTGCTGCGCATTGCCTCAAGGGTTTCGAACGCGTCATACTGACGTTCATCGAAATCCACAAAATTCACTGCAACCGTACCCAGATGCGTGCCGCTGCTTTGACCACTTCCGTCGGCGGTGATCTGGGAACCGACGGTGGTGAGCACTGACGTGAAGTCCACGCGGGCCGGCATCTCCTCCAGTCGAGCTTGCACACGTCTTATGATCCTGTCCGTTTGTTCCAGACGTGTTCCCACGGGGGCATCAATCTGTACATACAGATTGGCGGGCGGGATGTCTTCAGGAAAAAACTCGATACCCGCATTGAACATCCCAAACGTCATCACTGCGACGACAAGCGCGGACACCGCTCCCGCCACAATACGCAACCGGTGACCAAGCGACCATCCCAACAACTTTTCGTACCCAGCGAGAATCGACGCTAACCCAGGCCCCATGAGCCATCGTTGGATGGGATGCATGACAAATCGATAAGCTACAACAAGGATGACGACTGTCAGCATGAGCAGGACCGTCGGCACCCAGTTCGCCAGCAGGCTAAGGACAACGATCATCCCCGTTCCGGCAAACAACAATCTCCGCATGGGAGGCGTGAGCCCGGGTGACGGTTGAGACTCTGGCCGCAGGAACAAACTGCACAACGTGGGCACGATCACGAGACCGACAAAGAGCGATGACGACAGTGCGATGATGAGCGTGAGTGGCAGATATTTCATGAACTCGCCAACCATACCCGGCCAAAACGCCATTGGCAGAAACGCTGCTAGTGTCGTCGCTGTAGACGCAATTATCGGCAGCGCAACCTCTCCGGTCGCCAACTTGGCTGCGTCTTTCTTGTCGTGTCCCTGTTCGCGATAGCGGTAAATATTTTCAACAACGACGATGGCGTTATCCACCAACATACCAAGCGCCAGAATGAGCGAAAATAGCACAACCATATTCATGGACATGCCGACCAAACTGATGATACTGAACGACAACAACATGGAAAGTGGAATTGCTGCACCCACGAACGACGCCGTTCTCACACCGAGGAAAAACAACAACACCGCAACCACGAGAATCAAACCGGAGATGATGTTATTCTCCAAACTACTGACCATGTCACGGATGTCGTTCGATTGGTCGGATGTAACATTGACGACCGTTCCCGGTGGGAAGGAACCCCGTTCCTCCTCTATGGTCGCCAGTACATTTTCCGACGTCGCAATAATATTTTCGCCACTGCGCTTCACAACTGACAGTGAGACAACCGGGTTACCATCCAGCCGGGCAAATGAATCGCGTTCTTTGAAACCGAAGTCTACGGTCGCAACGTCGCGTACGTAAATCGGCCGGCCGTTACGTGTCTCGATGACGATATCGCCAAGCGGTGCAGTCTCCGTGAATTCACCCGGTATGCGAACCAAGTATTTGAAGTCGCCGACATCAATGGTACCACCCGGCACGGTCACGTTCTCTGCGCGGATGGCATCAATGACGTCCTCAAACGCTACACCATAAAATTTCAGTCTGGGCAGGTCGATATCGACCTGAACTTCTCGCTCCAAACCGCCGGCCAAACGTACTTCCAACACGCTTGGTATCAACTCGAGTCGGTCCTGGAGATCTTCGGCCACTTCACGCAGCCGCACCAAATCGTACGGGCCGGCAACGTTCACCTGCATGATCGGAAAATCAGAAAAATTAATTTCAAACAACGATGGTTCTTCGGCAGCATCAGGAAGGTCGGGTTTGGCTATGTCCACTTTTTCCCGGACTTGCTGCATGGCTTCCGTCATATCGACACCGGCGTCGAATTCTACTGTGATGCTGGAATACCCTTCGACCGACACTGATGTGATTGACTTCACATCCCCTATACCGTTGACCTCGTCTTCAATGGGTCGAGTGATCAGGGTCTCAATATCTTTGGGGGCCACGCCCGGGTAGACCGTATTGACGATAATATTCGGGATGATGATTTCGGGAAACGACTCCTTCGGAACATTCATGTACGACCGAATCCCAAGGAGTATCACGATTGCCGTCAGCACCATAACACTCGTTGGATGATCGACGGCAAACGAGGTCAACCCAAATTGTTTATATACGCCCTTTTTGTTTTTCATTGTTGTCCCTCGGACGCCGGTGTTTCAGTCGATCCACTAACCACCCGCACACGACTACCATCATCAACCAACTGAGACCCGAGTGTGATGAGCCTATCTCCAACATCAAGACCTGATTCGATCACAACCTGATTGCCCGCCGCCGCACCGAGACGCACCGGTTTGGCCGCGGCAAACGTTTCTCCATCCACCTCCTCAACCACGAAGACGTGATATCCATCCTCGCTACGGCGAATAACGTCTTGCGACGCGACGACCACGTCGGTGAGGTCTTCGCGGACCAATTGCACGTTCGCAACCATTCGCGGCTTCACCAAGCCACCCGGATTCCTAATGAAAATCTCGATCGGAAATGTGCGATTCTGCTCGTCGACGGTACTCCCGACAAACTGGATGATGCCGGAGAAGTCGCGATCAGGAAAAATGTCGAACCTGATATTCGCGCGATCACCCCTACCGACGACCGCGGCATACCGTTCCGGAACACCGCCCATGATTTTGATACGATCGATCGATACGACGCGAGCCACCTGGGTGCCCGGTAACGCGATTTCGCCCGCCTCCACAAATCGATAGTCGAACACACCGTCCACTGGAGATGTGATTTCGGTTTTTGTGAGGCGGATCTGCAGGTTTTGCAGTCGCGCGTGCGCAATGTCCGCTTGATACTTCGCTTGGAGGAACGCGATCTCGGTGCCCATCCCTTCATCTTCCCACAATCGCCGCTGACGCTCGAATTGCTCCCGTGCCAGTGCCGCCGATGCCGTTGCTTCATCCACCTGCGCGATCAAGGAACGGGAGTCGATGCGGGCAATGACCTGCCCGGCACGCACACGACCGCCTTTCTCCAAAAGGAACTCGGCAACTACACCACCTTCTTCGGCGGAAAGTACAATGTCGTGAAAAGCCTCGGCCTCACCTGTAATGCGAATGAATTCTGTAAACTCGGTCGGCTCGACTGAGATCGTTTCTACATTGATGACTCGTGCGACAGCCGCATCATCGACCAGAGCAGCGGCGTCTTGCACTCCATCCTCGGAATCGCCCGCTGCGGACGCACACCCCGCCATCAGGGCTGCGGTGGAGAGTGTCACAAGGCTAATCCAAAATCTCCTACGTTTCATCAAACACCCTCCTCGTTCCCGAGCCTCGCGGTAAGATCACCAGCTCGGGTGGGTACCGTTCCCACCGCGGCATCTAACCGCACGCGTGACATCAGGAAATCGTACACCGCTTGCGCGTAATTGAATTCGGATTGGCGCAGGGCCAATTCCGCGTCTGTCACCTGTAGTTGCGATCCGATACCCTCTCGATACTCCGCCGAGGCAATCTCGAAACCACGTCCAGCCTGTTGTACAGCCCCGGCCTGGCTACGCACACGGAGTTGCGTTTCTTCCAATGTTTCGAGTTCCGTGCGCAATTCGCTGTCGGCCTCACGTTCAAATCGTTCCAGCTGCGCTTCATTCTGATGAATGGTCGCGACCGTCTGCTGCACTCGCGCGTCGCGGGAGAACCCCTGAAAAATTGGGATCTCGACACTGAAACCGGTCACGGCGGAGGTGGTGCGGCTATTCGGTCCACCAAAAAAATCAGAGAACCATTGGCCGTTTGTCTGGGCCGTCACGTTGTAGGTCGTAAACAGCGACAACTTTGGAAAATACTCGGCTTTTTGCGACGACAACCGTGTCTCCTCCAAGTTGATACCCAAACGCGTCTGCCGAAGGTTACTGCGTCGCCGATTTGCCAACTGCCGCAGTTCGTCCAAGTCGAGCGCAGCCTCGAGGGGAAGGCCGGACACGGCAAGCAGTCCGCGATTGGCATTAGAATTCGCAGGCAAATCATCCAATTGAACCTCAAACAAACTCCCCTCCAGCACGATCTCCCCTTCCAGGTCCAGACCCATCTCTATCGCAAGAACGCGCTTCCTGGCAAGCACCGCGTTTTCCGTCCGCCGCAGGTTAGGGAGAAGGTTCGCCATCTCAACCTCAAGCCGTAAAACGTCATAGTCGCTCGCCAAACCGGCCCGATTCAGTGCGCGGGTTTCCTCCAAGGTCTGATCCACACGTGCAATACTGTTTTGCGTCAAACGAAGGTCTTCTTGCGCCAACAATGCA
>JAZDDC010000570.1:0-13897 GCA_036679565.1 Gemmatimonadota bacterium | reverse complement strand
GGGGACGATTTCATCATGGTGTTGCCACTCGAACCGGTGCGTGCGGTCTGCGGCGAAATCGTCAACGTATTCGATACACTCATCCCGTTCCAGTACGGCGAGGAGGACCGAAGTGCGGGTTACTTCTTTGGTCGCGATCGTCGTGGCCAACTGTACCGAGTACCGCTCATGACCCTTTCGATTGGCGTTGTCACCAACAAGTTTCGCCGCTTCGGACATCCCGCGAGAGCCAGTGAGCTGGCCACGGAGATGAAGAGTTTTGCAAAGACACTCCCGGGCTCGGTATTCGTAGTGGATCGACGACACGATCGGGAAAAGTCGGCTCCGGGCGCTTGAGGATCACTGCATGAACGTTCGTTGCCAATCGTGTGAAACGGTCTACCGTATCGATCCGTTAAAGGTGCCGGTCGAGGGTGTCCACGCACGCTGCACAGTGTGCTCGGCGGTGATTCCCATTGAACGGGTAACCGAAGAGAATGCGCCGGCCACGGATCGCCCGATGACTCCCCACGCACTCACCACAGAAGATCGTGTGGCACACGCGCTCGGCGATGCATTCATCCCGGCGCCCGCCGAGGACGAAGCGATTGTTGGGGATATGGATATGACCGTCCCCGAGATGTCTGAGGAAACGCGAGAGGCGGAGCGCACGTCCGAACGCCAAGCCGTTGAGTCTATGCCCGGTATCATCATGCCGCCATCGGAAGACGATCTGGACGAAGAACCGGCGTCGCCGGCCGTGTCCGGGTCCGTAGAGTCGGTGCCGGATGTCGATGCCGAGAGTGACACCGTTCCTATCGAACCGATAACCCCTCGCGTATCACGCCCGTTTGTACCACCGAGCGACCTTCCCTTTGCAAGGCCAACATTGGAGCCGGTTGAACCGCGGATTCGACCGACCGCTCCCGTTTTCCGACCCACGCCGGGACAACCGCCCCGCACACCCATCGCGGCCCCACCGCCGTTGTCATCGTCGCCGTCGGTGACCCCGCCCGTGAAGCCCTTCAGGCCATCCGTCCGGCCACCGGTGACCGCGCCGGCATCGACGCCAACACCGCCTGTTTCGGCCCCAACACCGCCTGTTTCGGCCCCAACACCGCCTGTTTCGGCCCCAACACCGCCTGTTTCGACCCCAACACCGCCTGTTTCGACCCCAACACCGCCTATGGCAACGCCGCCCTCGGTCGGCCCGGCTGCAACGGTCTCGCCAATTGAACCCGTACCGCCAGTGCCGTCACCGTCCGCATCGAGCGACGCCTCGGCTCCGGCACCGCTGACCCGCCCTGTCAATCCGTTTTTATCGAAAAATCCCGGACAGAGGGCGCGTCGTTTAGCACGTGCCCTCATTTCGGACATGATTGTCTACCAGCCGGAAAAGCGACAAAAGGCGTTGGAAGACGGAACATTGGCCGATGCGTTTGACGAAGAGATCAAGAAGAGTTGGCAAGAGTACGTCGATCAGGTAGGTGAGGACCAAGCAAACTCGACGTCGTACTTCAACGATGCGCTAAACGACCTGCTCGCCGATGGTGAAAAGATGTTTTGATTCGTCTGCGGCGGCGTTAAATTCATTTTACTTGGAGCCGTCGTTCCTAGCGGGGAACGGCGGCTCGTATTGCACCAGAGCGGCAGGTTGCCGCCACTCCAACCGAGGATTGAATTCGCGTGAGCGAAACTTTCAACAAACTGACGGACGTCGAGCGCCGCCTCGCCGAACTCCGAGGTTATCTTTGACCTCGACGGCAAAATCACTCGTCTTGATTCGCTAGAGTCTTCCATGGCATCACCGGGGTTTTGGGACAACTCCGATGCTGCAAAGACAACGGTAGCGGAGGCGCAGGACCTAAAGCGTTGGACGGAGCCCTTCGCTGACCTCACGGCACGAACGAGGGAAGCCCTCGAACTCGCCACACTCGTCGCAGACGAACCGGACCCGGAAATTGAGCGTGGCCTCGATAGTGAAGTCGAGGCGCTGCTTGCGGGACTCCAGCGTGTCGAACTCCAGAACATGCTCCAGGGATCTGACGACAAGAGGGATGCGCTTCTGACGATTCACCCCGGCGCCGGCGGGACCGAGTCACAAGACTGGGCCGAGATGCTCATGCGTATGTATACGCGGTGGGGCGAACGTCGCGGCTCCGAAGTGAGAATCCTGGATTTACTCGCTGGCGAAGAGGCCGGTATCAAGTCCGTGTCCATCGAGATCCGCGGGGACTTCGCATACGGATATCTCAAGGCTGAAAAGGGGGTTCACCGGCTTGTCCGGATTTCGCCGTTCGACTCACAAGCCAGACGACATACGTCGTTCGCCTCCGTATTCGTGTATCCGGTTGTTGATGACACGATCGAGATTGACGTGCGGGACGACGATATCGACATGGAGGTGTTCCGGGCCTCAGGGGCCGGCGGCCAGCATGTCAACAAGACGTCGTCTGCGGTCCGTTTGCGTCATCGACCGTCCGGTATCGCGGTGTCATGCCAGCAAGAAAGAAGTCAATTTAAGAACCGCGCGACGGCCATGAAGATGTTAAAAGCTGAGTTGTACCAGCGAGCACGTGAAGAGCAGGAAAAAAAGAAAGCTGAAGTCGAATCGTCCAAAACAGAAATCGGATGGGGCAATCAGATCCGCTCGTACGTTTTTCAACCGTATACGATGGTGAACGACCATCGGACGTCGAAAAAGGTGTCGGATGTCCAACGGGTCATGGACGGTGATCTCGATGGATTCATCAATGCGTTTTTGAAGCAATTTGGGGGGCAGGTGCTGTGACGGCTACCGGAGAACTATCCTACATTGAAGAAGCGCGGCGCCAAAAGTTAGCGGTGCTTACCGAGCGAGGAATCGAACCGTTTGCGTATCGGTTTGAGCGCACACACACGCTCGATGAGGCCACGACCGCCTTCGACGAAAACTCGGAAGTCTCCGTGCAAGTTGCCGGTCGGATCATTGCGCTGCGGCCGGGTGGCAAAAGTACGTTCGGCCATCTCGTGGACCGTACCGGACGGCTGCAATTTTTCTTCAGCCAAAAAGTGGTTGGCGAAGAAGCGTACGCCAACGTCAAATTATTGGACCTCAGTGATCACGTCGGTATCGAAGGTGTGATGTTTCGCACCCGTACCGGCGAGATCACCGTTCGTGTGACGTCGTATCGGCTGTTGGCCAAGGCCTTGCGTCCGCTCCCGTTTGGCAAGGAGTCGGAAGGAACCCGTCACGGCGGGTTGATGGACCCTGAGACGAGGTACCGCCAACGGTACGCCGATCTGGCCGTACATCCCGAAGTGAGGTCCGTGTTCGTACAACGTGCGAAGATCGTTTCATATATTCGGCGCTTTTTTGATGATCTGGGGTACGTCGAAGTAGAGACACCGGTCCTGCAGCCGTTATACGGTGGTGCGGCAGCCGAACCGTTTACGACAACACACAATGCCTTGTCCATGCAGCTTTATCTGCGGATAGCCGATGAACTTTATCTCAAGCGGTGCATCGTAGGGGGGCTCGAGCGCGTTTACGAAATCGGCCATGACTTTCGGAACGAAGGCGTTGATCGCTACCACAATCCGGAATTCACAATGCTGGAGTTTTATGAGGCGTATGCAGATTACGAAGACATGATGCAACGTCTCGAAGACCTGGTGAGCGGATTGATCGACCACATGTATGGGTCGAAAAAGCTCGAACGATTCGGGGCGGTGTTCGATTTTACTCCGCCATGGCCGCGAGAATCGTTTGTTGGTTTGGTGAAGCAACACGCCGGTGTGGACCTTCTGACCGACGATGACGACACGCTGCGTGGGGCGTTGCAGCAATACGAAACCGAGGATCCGGGCACGATGCCACGTACCAAGTTGATCGACGAGCTGTTCAAGAACGCCGTGGAGCCCACACTTATTCAACCCACGTTCGTGGTGGATCATCCACTCGAAATCTCTCCACTTGCGAAACCAAAGCGCGGCGAACCGGCACTAACCGAAAGATTCGAATGGTTTGTTAATGGCGTCGAGGTGGCCAACGCGTTCAGTGAGTTGAACGATCCGGTCGATCAACGCCAACGTTTCGAAGCGCAGGGTCGCGCCCGGCAAGCAGGAGACCGTGAGGCGCATACGTTGGACGAGGATTACCTGCGAGCGCTGGAGTACGGTATGCCGCCAACCGGCGGATTGGGTTTAGGCATAGATCGCTTGGTCATGTTGTTGGAAGAGCAGCATTCCATTCGTGACGTGATCCTGTTTCCGGCATTGAAGGCGGAGGGGTCATGACACGACTGGAGTGGCGTGTGGCGGGCAGATATCTGCGTAGCAGACGTTCGTCGCGTCTCGTGTCGTTGATCACGCTCATTGCCACTGCCGGTGTCACGGTCGGCGTCATGGCACTCATCGTTGTGATGGGGGTGATGAACGGCCTCCAACAAGAGTTGCGCGATCGCATCCTGGTTGCCAGCCCGCACATTCGCGTGCTCACCTTTGGCGCAACGTTGCGTATGGATGAATGGCGGGAGGTGTTGCCCATCATTCGCAATCACCCAGGTGTGGTAGCCGCCGCGCCATTTGTTCTTACCCAAGGACTTGTCGCAAACAGTGCCAGTTGGCAAGAAGGCGTGATGGTGATCGGGATGGATTCGGACACGGGTGATGTGGCGGTCACAAGTCTGCCGCAACATTTCGTGCGTGGTGATCTGAATTTCACGGTGCAATCCGAAGATGTCGAGGGTGGCGTGATCCTGGGACGACGATTGGCAGACCGGTTGTCGGCGCACCCCGGTGACGAATTACGTTTTCTATCCGCTGCTGAAACCAAGTTCAATCGTGCACTTGGCGCCTACATTCCACGTTTTGTCAACTTCGAAGTCACCGGCGATTTTGAGACGCACATGTATGAGTACGACAACAGCTACATCGTGATGTCACTGGAAGATGCGCAAACGTTTGCCGGGTTAGATAGCGCGGTGAGTGGTATTGATGTTCGTGTGATTGACCCATGGGATGCGCAGGTTGTGGGTCAAGAGCTTGTTGAAACCTTGGGTGACTTTACGTTTCGCTACGTCGATTGGCAGACCCAAAATGCCAGTCTCTTTTCGGCGCTGAAACTTGAGAAGTTGGCCATGACCCTGATTTTATTGCTCATCGTTTTGGTGGCGGCATTCAATATCGTGAGTACGCTCACGATGGTTGTCTCAGATAAGGTACGGGAAATTGGCATTCTCAGGGCAATGGGGCTGTCGGCGCGGGCCATCCGCCAGATCTTTGTGTTACAGGGCGCCATCATCGGGTTGGTCGGCACGGTAGTGGGGGCTACGCTGGGTTTGGTCATCGCCAAAGTGGTGGACGAGTGGGGGCTTATCAAGATCCCGGCCGCGGTATACTACATTGATCATCTCCCGGTCACCGTGAACATTACGGATTTCTTCATTGTCGTGATGGCAAGTTTTGCCGTGGCAACGCTGGCCACTATCTATCCGGCCAAACAGGCGGCGAGCTTTCTCCCCGTCGAAGCCATTAGACATCAATGAGCGCAATCCTCCAAGCGAACGGACTTCTCAAAACGTACCGTGGGGGAGACGGTTCGTTACTCGAAATTTTGTCTAATCTCGACCTGAGCGTTTTTCGTAGTGAAGTGGTGGCGGTTATTGGGTCCAGTGGATCGGGTAAGAGTACGTTACTCCACCTTTTGGGAGCGTTGGATAAACCAACGGCCGGTGAAATCTATCTGGAAAGCCGACCGTACTCTTCGTTGGGTGAACCGGAATTGGATCTGCTCAGAAACCAAAAGCTCGGTTTTGTTTTTCAGTTTCACCACCTTTTACGTGAATTCACAGCGTTGGAAAACGTGATGATGCCACTGCTCATACGCGGTGTGGCAGAAGTCGAGGCGCGTTCCCGGGCAGAGGAACTGCTTGCGCGTGTGGGTCTGGCGGGCCGGATGACACATCGACCGGCGCAACTGTCCGGTGGAGAACAACAACGAACGGCGGTGGCTCGCGCGGTTGTCGGCGACCCCAGAGTCTTGTTAGCCGATGAGCCAAGTGGGAACTTGGATGCGTCCCACAGCGAACATTTGCACAATCTTCTTTTTGAACTCGCGAGGGAGTTAGAAACTGCACTCGTGGTAGTCACGCACAATCGCGCACTGGCTGAGCGCGCAGACCGTACCCTGAGGTTGGAGAACGGGCGACTGTTCCCAGTCGATGCGGCGGAGGCATTCTCGTGATGCAATGTCAAAATTGTAACGAACGCCCGGCGGCCATTCATCTTACGCAAATTGAGAACGACTCGGTGACATCGGTGCATCTGTGTGAGCAGTGTGCGCACGATAAGGGAATTGAAACGCAAGTGAGCGTGGCGAAATTCCCCATTACCGATTTCTTGGCATCCATGGGTAAGGGTGCCATGGGACACCTGCCTCCCGGTGACTCCGCCGTCACCTGCACGTTGTGTGGCGCGTCCTTGCAAGACTTTCGTGACTCCGGTCGGCTTGGTTGTCACCAATGCTACCAGTCATTCCGACCACAGTTGAAAGCATTGCTGCGCCGACTTCACGGTTCCAGCCAACATATGGGCGAGCGGTATGGCGTCGCAAAAACGGGCGTGGATACCGACGGTGCCGGGCCATCGGTGCGCGATCTCAAGGAACAACTCCAGCAGGCCATTCAGACGGAACAATTTGAACTCGCCGCCGAGTTGCGTGACCGCATCAGGGTCGCCGAATAATGCTCGATCTCGATCTCATTCCTGACGGCGGTATCTCCTGGCTCGACGCGAGTGGGCCGGATGGTAACATCGTTCTGTCCACTCGAGTGCGTTTGGCTCGTAACCTGGAGGGACGTGTCTTCACGGTCCGGGCGGATGACGTGGCGCGGCGGGCCAACATTGAAGATGTCGTGACGGCGGGCCAAAACAGTAAAACTCTGGCCGATGCGACGATACTCAAATTAGACGGTCTTGATGCTATGGACCGGCAGCTCCTCCACGAGCGTCATCTGGTGTCAAAGGAACTGGCAGGGGTGGCTGGAGATCGGGGGGTTGGGCGAGCTGCCGCGCTGGTGACCACCGGGCGGCTTGGTGTCATGGTGAACGAAGAGGACCATCTGCGCATGCAGTGCCTGGAGTCGGGTTTTGCGCTTACCCAGGCGTATCGCAAACTGGATGAGTTGGATCACGAGTTGGGACAGCGGCTGCCCTTCGCCTTCGACCGGGAGTTCGGGTACCTTACGTCCTGTCCTACAAATGCCGGGACCGGATTGCGAGCATCGGTGCTCATTCACCTTCCGGGTCTCGTTCTGACCAAAGAAATCGGTCGGGTTCTTCAGGGGCTTTCCCATGTAGGCCTGACGTTTCGCGGGCTTTATGGCGAGGGCAGTGAAGTTGTCGGCAACTTCTTTCAGATTTCCAACCAGACCACGTTGGGTAAATCGGAAGACGAATTGCTTGATCATCTGGGCAGCACCGTACGAAAGGTGATCGAATACGAAGAAGAGGCCAGGCAGATTCTGGAACGGGACGCCCCGCTTGTCATTGGGGACAAGGTCTGGCGGGCCTACGGTTTGCTGCGGTACGCCCGTAGCATTTCCTTTGAGGAGACCATGAACCTGCTGAGCGGCGTCCGTTTGGGAGTCGGTCTCAACCTGATTACGAACCTGAGTGTTTATACTTTGAACAAATTGCTGGTGTTCACGCAACCTGCGCACCTGGCCCACGGCGAGGCCCGCTCGTTGAGTGAGTCGGAGTTGGCATCCATGCGAGCGTCGTACGTACGCGGTTTGCTGGATGACGATGCGGCCCGGCTAGGAAACTGAGAAGGCTTGGACTATGAACGGTTACAACTTCACCGATCGTGTACGAAAGGTTTTGCAGATGGCCAGGGAGGAAGCGGCCAGACTGCATCACGAGTATGTCGGCACCGAGCACATTCTGCTGGGGCTTATCCGCGAAGGTGAGGGTGTCGCGGCGGCGGTGCTCACGAACCTCAACGTCGATCTGGACGAGATCCAACAGAAGATTGAAGAGACGGTAAAAAAAGGAAAGGCACCGACGGCTGCCGGACCTGACCTGCCCTATACGTCTCGGGCCAAGAAAGTTCTCGAGTTGGCCATGGCCGAGGCACGCGAACTCAACCACTCCTATGTGGGGACTGAACATCTGCATCTCGGTCTCTTGCGAGAAGAGAAGGGCATCGCGGCGCAGGTGCTTACCGATGCCGGTGTGAACCTGGAACAAGCACGGGCGGAAACCCTGCGGTTGCTTGGGAGCGATACGCCGTCCACCACCAAAGGTGCCGGTGGCGGTGTTCCCACCCAACAACCGGCGCGTTCGGAAAAGAAATCCAAGACACCGGCGCTGGATCATTTTTGCCGAGATCTCACGATCCTGGCGGGCGACGGGGAGCTTGACCCAACCATCGGTCGAGAAAAAGAGATCGAGCGTGTGATCGAAGTGTTGTCGCGTCGCAAAAAAAACAACCCGGTCCTGATCGGTGAAGCGGGCGTCGGTAAAACGGCGATCGTTGAAGGATTGGCTCAGCTGATCGCGTCGGGGAATTGCCCGGATGCGTTGCGGAAACATCGAGTGTTGGCGCTCGACATGGCGGCGGTCATCGCGGGCACAAAATACCGCGGCCAGTTCGAAGAACGACTCAAGGCGGTCATGAACGAGATCGCCCAAGCAAAAAACGTCGTTTTGTTTATTGACGAACTCCATACCTTAGTTGGAGCCGGTGCGGCAGAAGGTGCCATCGACGCGTCAAATATGTTGAAGCCCGCACTCGCGCGGGGTGAACTCCAATGCGTGGGTGCGTCCACGCTCAACGAATATCGCAAGTACATCGAAAAGGATGGCGCGCTCGAACGCCGTTTCCAGACCGTTGTTGTCGATCCGCCCACCATCGAGGAAACATTCGAGATTCTCAAAGGTCTTCGTCAGCGGTATGAAGACCACCATCGCATCGTCATCCCGGATTTGACGCTCGAAGCGGCGGCCAAACTGTCCGAACGCTACATCACCGATCGATTCCTTCCGGATAAGGCTATCGATGTCATCGACGAGGCCGGTGCCCGCGCTCGGCTTGCGGCCCAGGTGCCGCCCCCGGAAGTTGCCCGACTCAAAGACGATCTCGAAGGTGTCAACCGAGACAAGGAAGAGGCCGTCCGCGACCAAAACTTCGAAAAGGCCGCTGCGCTGCGAGATCAAGAGCGTGAGTTACAGGGTGAGATCCGCAAACGGCAGGAGGAGTGGGAAAAGGAACGTCAGACTCACCGGCCGATTATCGATGAGGAAGAGGTGGCATTCATCGTGTCACGCTGGACCGGGATTCCGGTCACACGGCTCCAAGAGGCCGAGACACAACGTCTGCTTCGCATGGAGGAGGAACTCCACAAAGTCGTGGTTGGCCAGGAACAGGCCATCGAGGCTATCGCAAAGGCAATTCGTCGTTCACGAGCCGGTCTTAAGGATCCCACGCGGCCCATCGGGTCTTTTATCTTCAGTGGGCCGACAGGTGTGGGTAAAACTGAGCTTGCCCGAGCGCTTGCGCGGTTCCTGTTCGCCGACGACAAGGCACTCATCCGGGTCGATATGTCCGAGTATATGGAGAAATTCAGTGTCTCCAGATTGATTGGTGCTCCCCCGGGCTACGTCGGATACGAGGACTCGGGCACACTTACCAAGGCCGTTCGCCGCAAGCCGTACTCTGTTGTCCTGCTAGATGAAATTGAGAAGGCTCATCCGGACCTCTTCAATATTTTATTGCAAGTTTTGGATGAGGGTCATCTAACAGACAATTACGGCCGGGTCATCGACTTCAAGAACACTGTCATCATCATGACCTCGAATGTGGGCGCACGTGAGATCACCCATGGCAAGTCGCTTGGGTTTTCTCACCAGGACACGGAAATGTCCTTCGATCGCATGGCGGAGAAGGTGAAGGACGAGATTACAAAGGTGTTTAACCCGGAATTCCTGAATCGGCTGGACGACACGATCGTGTTTCATCCGCTATCGCGTGAACACATTGCCGAGATCGTTGGTATACTGTTTGAACAGGTCCAGAATCGGCTCTCCGAGGAGGGACTTACCCTGGTCCGGAAAGAGGCAGCAACACAATTCCTGGTGGACCACGGGTATGACGAAAAGTATGGCGCCCGGCCGTTGAAGCGGGCAATCCGTAGATTTGTCGAGGATCCGTTGTCGGACAAGATATTGATGGGCGAATTTGGGCCTGGCGAAGAAATCCAGGTTGATGTAGATGCAGACGGCGAAAAATTAGTCTTCCAGGTCTTGGCGAGTTCCAAAAAGGAATAGAAAAGACATTGCTGTGATTCGGCAACTGATTGGTACCACGACGTTTATGATAGCCGCTGCCAGTGTTTTGGCAGCGGCGCCTTTGCGTGGCCAACGAGCCGACCTGACCACCGTGATCGATTCGATCGCTGTAGAGGGCGCCAATCGCACCGGCCGTGCGTTTGTCGTGAGCCGGATCGGTATTTTGCCCGGTGCCGAGGTCAACTACCGCGAGGTCGCGCGGGCAATCAAAGCTCTTTACGAGACCGGCCAGTATTCCAATGTCGAGGTTTTTCAGGGCACGTTTGAGGAAACGGAGGTGCTCCAGTTCCGGGTCACGGAGCGACCAATCCTCACACGATGGTCCGTTGAGGGGACAGGCAAGTTATCGGATCGGTCGGTCAGGGGTCGGGTTCGGCTGGTGACGGGCCGGCCGTACAATCCTGCCCACGCTGCCGCCTCGGTTTCTCGGATCGACTCCCTCTATAGAAAAGAAGGATATTATCAAACGGATGTAGATATCCGCGAAAATGTGCGGGCCGATGGCAACGTACATGTGGTCTTCGATGTGAACGAGGGGCCACGCGTCGCCATCAGTAATATCCTCGTTGAGGGGAACGACGCCTTTACCGACGAACAACTCGTTGGTCAGATGAAAACCGGCCCCGAAGGGTTTTTCTGGTTCAAACAGGGAGATTTTTCCGACGAAGAGCTTGAGCGCGACATGCGGGATCGGTTGCCGTCGTTTTATGCCAGCAATGGTTTTATCGATTTTCAAGTCGTCAGCGACACGCTCATCGTCCACGAGGAGCTTGGCAAGGCCACACTGGTTCTTGAGGTGCGTGAGGGAGACCGGTACGAGGTTGGCACGTTCCAAAGTATTGGCAATCGGCATTTCAATGACCAACAATTGGCCGGGTTATATCCGTTCAATCCGGACGTCCAAGTACGCACTGGTGGCTTCTTAGGAATTGGTGGTGGAACCGAGGCACGCACCGGGCCGATGTATTTCGATGCGCAGAAATGGTCGGACGCCACCGGTGGGTTGCAAACGTTGTACGCAAACAACGGCTACATCTATGCGCAGGTAAACGCTGACGTGTACCGTCGCACGGAGGCTAACGGGACCAAGAAAGTTGACCTTCGTTGGCAGGTGTCTGAGGGTTCGCCTGCGGTGGTTCGTCGTGTTCGCATTATTGGCAACACGATCACGCAAGAAGGGGTGATCCGACAGGCTATTCTGATGATTCCGGGAGATGTGTTTCGACAGGACGCGTTGATCCAGTCATACGAGCGCATTTCCAATCTTGGCTTTTTCGAACAACCGCTTCCGGTGCCGAGGACCGTTCCAGTCAACCAACAGGGCGACGTGGACGTCGTATTTGAGGTTCAAGAGCGGCAGACCGGTAACATCAATTTTGGTGCGTCGGTGGGGCAGGGCACTGGTGTGGGCGGATTTATCGGACTCGATCAGCCAAATCTTTTTGGGAAGGGAAAACAGGTTTCCTTCCAATGGCAGTTTGGGAGCAATATCAACGATTTTCGTGTCACGTACTCCGATCCGGCCATTCGTGGCAGTTTCATTTCGGGAACGTTGACGCTCAACAATACCAGGCAACGGTTTACGGTGGCGGATCTCGGACGGATCACCACACGCGGTGGCAGTTTTCGACTCGGTTTCCCGTTACTGGGGTCGCGGTTTACGCGTTTCTTTACGTCGTACACGTTCGAGCAGAGTGACTTCGATACGCCGAGTCTCACGTCGCGATTCTTTTGTGCGAAATGTGTCCTGTCGAGTCTCGGTTTTTCCATCGTACGAGATACTCGTATCGGACTGCCTTTTGCGACCGCCGGCACCATGCATCAATTCGAGTTTTCGCAAAACGGCGGAAAACTTGGCGGAAGCGGAGACTTTCGTCGGGCCACGTTCGAGGGTAAGTGGTACGCGCCGCTGAGCGGGGGCGGATTTAACGCGGGGCCACTGCAGTTCGTGCTCGGCTTCACGGCCAAGGCAGGATTTGTGTGGGGGGATCCAGGCCCGCATTTCCGGCAATTGTTCTCGATGGGTGGTACGCAGTTTGGCATACCGCTGCGAGGCTATGAAGAATTCTCGATCACACCGCAAGGTTTTGATCCGTCGGCGAGTGGTCTGACCGTCAATACGGTGGGTGCATTTGGTGCATCGTACACGGCAATGACCGCGGAAATAGGACTCCGACTTTCGCAAATGCTGTACATGAATTTGTTTTCGGACGCTGGCAACGTGTGGGCAAAACCGGAACAATTCAATCCGACGAGGTTATTTCGTGGAGCCGGTGTTGGACTGAGTCTTTTGTCCCCGCTTGGCCCAATTGGATTGGACTATGCGTATGGGTTGGACCGCGTAGATACTGCTGGGAACCCGGACCCTGGGTGGAAATTCCACTTCAAGATTGGAAACTTCTTCTAAAGCGTGAGAGAATAACGTTTGAGATGCGTATGATGAAGAAACATGTAAATACTGCCCGTTGGGCACCGTTAGCGCTCGCCCTTGTGGTTGTTGCCGGAGTCGCGGCTTCGCAGCAAGGCACACCACAGGTTGCCTACGTAAATCTTAGGGCGGTCATGGAGCAAACCCCCGGTTACCAAACGGCGCAGGATTCGTATCAGGTCATCTCTGATAGTTTCCAAGAGGAGATCGCCGGGTTCCAAACTTCGTACGACTCGGCCGTGACCGCATTTCAGCAGACACAGGTCGTGTTGACGCCCACGGTTCGCCAAGAGAAACAAGCAGAGCTTGCGCAGTTGTCACAGCGGTATCAGGGTCGGGCAAACGAGATCCAGAACGAACTCATCGGTAAGGAACGTGAGTTGTTGTCGCCGCTCGAAGAACGCGTGCAACTCGTGATCGAAGGTCTCCGTGCAGAACGTAACGTCGCAATGATCTTTGACGTGTCGGCACAGGTCAATCAAATCATCTCGGCGGATACGGATCTCGATCTTACCGGAATCGTGATTCAACGACTTTCTGGCGGCGGCGCCAATAATTGATTGAAGACGGCAACGTCCCCAGTCTCACGGCTGGAGACGTAGCTCGTCTCACCGGTGGCTCTTTGATCGGAGACGCCTCAACACGACTCGCCGGAGTGGCGCCATTGGAAAGCGCCGGCTCCGGCGAATTGTCGTTTCTAGCAAGTCGTCGTTTCCTCAATGCATTCCACCATTCCGCTGCCGACGTAGTGCTCGTGAGCGACGAGTTCAAAACCGTCGATAATGGGCGATCGACCCGGATCGTTGTTGACGATGCGTATCGCGCGGTGACGACGGTCGTCTCGCGTCTCGCACAACAACGTGGGCCCGTGTGGGGAGTGGATCCTCACGCGGTTATCGGAAAAGGCGTGCGGTGGGTGGGCCGGATTTCGATTGCATGTGGTGTGCAGATCGGCGAAAATGTCCGCTTCGGTCGTGATTGCGTCGTGGGACCGGGGACGGTCATAGGCTCCGGTGTGACGGTTGGCGACTATGCGCGTATCGAATCTCACGTATCGATTCTCGCCGACGTGGTGTTTGGCGATCATGTCACAATTCATACCGGTGCGCGGATTGGCACGGATGGTTTTGGATACCGTCCCGGAGACATGACGCACGA
>JAZDDC010000057.1:0-5485 GCA_036679565.1 Gemmatimonadota bacterium | reverse complement strand
CGACACGGAGATCTTCATCAGGAATCGTTTGACTCTCTTCCGATGGGACGGGTATTCCGCCCAAAGTGAGTTTGGTCAGATCCCCCGCTCGTGACGCTCCAGACTCGGAGAATACGGTCGTTGGCGTACCGGTGCTCAACAGGAAGTCTAACTCGTTGCCACTAGATGTTTTGACTTGTACCACCAAGCGACCGCCATGCACGCGTAAGAGGGCCTCGGCCTGCTCGTCACCATGTGTCTGCCCCATGGCCGCCGATCCAACGACCGTCAGCAGCGTGGTCATAGCCAACACGTTCCGCATTCCCAATGTCCTCTCTTTTAGGGTCAGAAACCGATGTTCCGCATAGTCACAATGTAATACTCACAATGTAGTATATCGGAGGGACTATGAGCTGTGCAAGAGCACCAGGTTCTAGGTGTTGCTCGGTCGAGACGTAAGTCGTCAGGATGGGGAAGGCGTCGTCGTCCCCAAGACTGAGATATTGCCTCGGATGACCTACCTATGGCCGAGGGGAACGCGATGCCGACGCGATAGAACGGGCCTTGGCGAATTCAGCGTTGGGTTAGCGAGTGGCTGTGGCGGGATGCGAAACGCGTTTCGCGGCAACTTTGGTCCGTGTAGCCGCCGGCAACCAGAGTGTAAACTTGCTTCCTTTTCCCATCGTGCTTTGTACCTCGATGCGACCCCCCTGCACCTCCGCCAACACCTTTGCAATGGTGAGCCCCAACCCGGCGCCACCATATTGACGCGAACGTGACGAGTCCACACGATAAAATCGATCGAAGATCTTTGACGTGAGTTCAGCAGGTATCCCGGAACCGGTATCGGTGACTTGGATGCCGACGGTATTGTCGTTCCCGGTCACGCACCGCAACGTGATTGATCCTTCTTGTGTGTAACGAACCGCGTTTGTCAGGAGATTCAATACGATTTGGCGTGTGCGATCAACATCGCCCAGCGCGATGATCCCTTCGGTGTGTTCGGCTGCGATGTGTAACTCTTTTTCGCTTACCATTGCGTGCGCGACTTCCTCCGCCTCGGCGAGCGTGCTTTGTAGATCGAAGTCGCGTTTGTCCAACTCGAGTTGATTGTTTTCGCCACGCGCGATCAAAAGAAGATCGTCCACCATACGTGTGGTGCGTGTAACTTCATTCTCGATGGCCGCAAACGCCTCGAGCATTTCATCGGTGTCGCGGTCATGGTTGAGACACCATTGCGCCCGTGCTTTGATGTGTGTCAACGGTGTACGCAATTCGTGGCTGGCGTCTCCGGTGAACGCTTTGAGCGCACCCTGCGCACTTTCCACGCGGTCCAACATACGATTGATGGTTCCGGCGAGGTCGGTGATCTCGCGCTGGCCGGTTGGGGTCGTAACACGCTTGCTGAGGTCATCCGGATGGACATCTCGCGTTTCATCGGTCACGTGCTCAAGCGGTTCGAGTGTTTTGCGTATGGCAGTCCGTGCCTGTCGGCGTGTGAGAATGGCCGTAATGGGTAGCAACAACGTAGCAGCTATTAACAAACCGCCCGCCGCAAAGAGAATGTTGGCACGACTAGCGACGACGTAAATGTCAAAGTCGCCCAACCCACTCAGGACCCGGCGATGTTGGATTCGGTAACGCCATCGCGCACGTTCGGAGAACGCCATTAAGATCAGGCGGCGCGCATCACTTGGCGCCGAGGCGCCGCTCAAACCGTCGAGGGGTATGGCCGGCATCCCCGGAGAGAGGTAGTAGACCATCACATCGCCACCTTCAACTTGAGCAGTGCGTGTGATGGCAAAGGGTGTACCCATCTCTATCAGTTGACCGGCCAACATATCGGGCGCAACGCCGGTTGGCGTGCCCTCAGGGTCGGCATAGAGGCCGATCAGCGACTGTATGACATCCGCTGAATTGTCGGCGGAACTGCGTACCGCAAACTCGGCCACAAATCCAAAAACCGCCAACACAAGCAAGACAAAGCCCGTGATGGACCGCCATACGATTCGATCAAAACGGGAGATGAGTTCAATTTCGAGACGTGGTTCGGTCACATCACGCATCCTCCATACGGTACCCCACCCCACGGACGGTTTGAATCACTTGAGCCGATTCTCTATAGCTGAGTTTTTTTCGCAGATAGTTGATGTACACATCGACCACATTTGTTTCCGGGTCGAACTGATAGTTCCACACGGCTTCGGCGATTCGCGACCGCGAAACAGTACGTCCCGCGTTTCGCATTAAGAATTCGAGCAGCGAAAACTCACGGGGACTCAGTTCAACTCGTCTACCTGCACGCTCGACGGTTCGCTTGATGGGATCGAGTGTAACATCCGCCACGACCAACTTGGCGTCGCTGTGTCTTATCTCAGAGCGTCGAATGAGGGCGTGTACACGTGCCATCAGTTCGGCGAGATCGAACGGTTTGGCAAGGTAATCATCTGCGCCACGTTCCAAGCCGGTAATGCGAGACTCCAATCCTGATCTTGCCGTGAGCATTAGAACCGGTGTCATGACGGATCGGGTTCTCAGCTCCTCGAGGACTTCGAAACCGTCACGTTCAGGTAGCATGAGATCCAGCACGATGCAGTCGTAGGATCGATGCAAGGCGCGATCGATGGCGTGGTTGCCATTCTCGCATTCGTCCACCGCATAGCCTTCCTCACGGAACGCTTTCCGGAGGAACCCACGCAGGTTTCGGTCGTCTTCTACTAGGAGAACTTCCATGTGAAGAAAGCTACGGAGGGAGCGTCACCGCGCAACGAGGTGATTTGACAAATTAGAGCTTTCTAAAGATCCCTTACTGTGAGCTTGACGCCGCGTTGGCGGAACGCCGACTCCATCCCGCTCCGGTCAACCGACTTCATGTAGGCCTCGTCGGGCTCGACGAGTTGCCTTTCAACGAGATCGATCAGGGAGTCATTCAGGGTCATCATCCCCAACTTCTTTTGGGTCTGGATGATCGATGGGAGTTGGAACGTTTTGCCTTCGCGAATGAGATTGGAAACTGCGTCGTTCGCAATCAAAACTTCCCGTGCAGCCGTACGGCCGCCTCCGATTTTCTTGCACAGCACCTGTGCAACTACGCCCTTGAGTGATTCAGACAACATCACACGAATCTGGCTCTGTCGGTCCGAGGGGAACTGGTCGATGATACGATCGACGGTGCTTGTTGCTGTTGTCGTGTGCAACGTCCCAAAGACAAGGTGGCCCGTCTCGGCGGTTTCGATTGCAATGCCTACGGTCTCCAGGTCTCGCATCTCGCCGACCATGATGATGTCGGGATCTTCCCGCAGAGCGGCGCGCAACGCCCGCTTAAAGCCACGTGTGTGTGTGCCGACTTCCCGTTGTGTGACGATGCACTGTTTGTTTGGGTGCACGAACTCAATCGGATCTTCAATTGTCAGAATGTGATCGGTGCGTGTGCGGTTGATCAGATCAATCATACCCGCCAGGGTGGTGGATTTTCCGCTCCCCGTTGGTCCCGTGACGACCACCAGACCCTTGCTGAGATAACAGAGCTTTTGAATCTCCGGACTCAAACCGAGTTGGTCTACCGTCAGGATTTCGTTTGGAATGACACGGAATACGGCGGCTGGGCCGTTGCGATCCTCTAACGCGTTGGCGCGAAAGCGAGCGACGCCCGGTATCTCGTACGCGAAGTCCGTGTCGTGTGTGTCGACGTACTCCTCTTGATTTCGGTCGGACATGATAGAGATGATCATCTCTTCAATGGCCACGCCCGTGAGCCGGGCCTCGCCGTCCAGAGGCTTGAGTTCGCCGTGTGTTCGAAAAATAGGGGGGCTGCCTACGCGTAAGTGCAGGTCGGAAGATCCCGAATCCACGAGGCGGTTCAGGAGGGCTTGCAGCTTCTCCTCCGCCACCGCGAGGGTTTCTGCGGTCCGAGCCCCGGTGGCGGAGAGTTGTTCAATTTGCGGTGGTGCCGCGGGTTCCGCTTCCGCTTCCCCTTCCGCCGGTGACGCGACTGTTTTCGAGCGACGTGGCTTGGCGGGGGTTAACTCGGCGGTAACCGTGCGGCCATTCCGAGCAAATTCTACATCTACCCGGTCGCCGTTACAGATGTAACCAAATGAGATTCGGCCTTCACCGTTCTCGAGTTGGGGATGCATGCCCTCGGGCATGATCTCTTTTACGAGCGATAATATCTTGTCGGAAGCGACCGGTTCTTTTGTCACCGGGTGCTGCCGATTGCCGATTTCGAGCAAGACCTGATTACCGGTCTCCACGACAACCGCGCGGGCATTCCGCTCAAACATCACGCCAATGAAACGATCTAATACCGCCATATCCCTAGCTGCTGATCGTTAAAACGTCGGTCTCTTCCACGACTTCCCACGCTCGCCGCACATGCCGATGGATGGAGGCGTCCAAGCCGAAATTGGCCATCTCACTCCGGCGGCACCACGCAACGCGACGATTCTCCCCCGAACTCCTGACCAGTTCGCTCTTTGCCAAAAAGAGGAACGCGAGGTCGTGGTGCAAATGATGAGGTTCGCCGCGTCCTGCGGGAATCTCGTGAACGTCCAGACCCACCAGAACCGGTGCGGTGTTGCGAAGTGACACATCCGTCTCTTCCCTGACTTCCCGCGCCGCCGTCTGGCTAGGATCGGCGTCATTTTTCTCCACGTGACCTCCCGGCTGGAGCCAACGGCCCAGCCGATTGTGCTCTACAAGCAAGAACCGTGACACATCTGGCGAAAAAACGATACCGCTGGCTGTGATATGACCCGGTTTATAGTTCGTTCTGCTCCAAGGGTCGGGTGATGTTTCGAGGAACTGGAGGATCCGCTGACGCGATTCCATTAGCGTGTGGTTGTTGCCGGTGTCAAATCGCTCGACCCATTGAGCGGTTGTGTCAATCTTCAGGAGTTCCTCGTTTGTTTACTGTCCGGACCGGTGCCGCGCCCAATGTATCGACGCGCGTTCCAACGTCAAAACTTCTCCGTCCCATTCTTAGGACAATGCGGCTGTCGTGGCACTAAGTTGAAATCAAGTTAACGTATTGTTATCAAAGAGTTTATGTTAGCGCGATTCGCTGGCATCCGTTATGCATTTGAGCGGTCAACTGTGCGTAGCCACGCCCGGCAGGCCGGGCCAGACGGAGTAATGGAACGTGATAGACGTAAATAGACTACAACCCACCGTATTTGCCGGAAGCGTTCTGCGCCCCGATTCGGGCCAAAACCAAACCGACGAACAGAATGTGAGCGGCTCCGTTTTGTTACCTAAGTCACCGAAGGGGCCTGTCCCTCTATCGTATGATTGTTAGTTGCCGTATTTGAACACCGTAGGGGAGCGGATGAAGACCGTAACCATTGCCTTTATCGCATCCGCCGCGTTTTGCCCCTGTGCTCAGGCGCAGCAGGCCAATGCGGCGACTCTTGGACTGCCAGGGCAGATTGAGAAGGGGAGCCTGGGGTCGTTGGGCGCCCGAGTCTCGGTGTTTTTTGCCAAGACGCCCCGATTCGCAACGGGGTTT
>JAZDDC010000569.1:0-8176 GCA_036679565.1 Gemmatimonadota bacterium | reverse complement strand
ATCCTGAAAGTACGGAACCCACTTGACCGAAGTGCTTGTCAGTTAGGCACTTGCACTTAAGAAACCGACCTTTTTTTTAGTTGCACCGAGAGATGGGCGTGGCTAAGTTGAGATACTTGTAACCAGAGTCGCGCAAATCATCGCCGTATGTCATTCCTTGAAATCGATGGACAAAGACACGCGATACCGACAGGCACGTCGGCCATCGGCAGCGACAGTTCTAGTTTTATCGCGCTGACGGGTGATGATGTCACGCCAAGGCACCTGGTGATCCAGGCCAACGCCGACGGTCAAGCGTCTGTTGCTCGGGCTGATGAGGATGCCAAGACCTTCATAAACGGGGTCCAACTTGGGCCTCAACCGACACCGTTGTTACACGGCGACAAGGTAGAGGTTGGTGGCCACGCCCTGATTTTTGTTGATGAGCGGCGCAGTGGCAGCACGCAATTCGTCAATGCGGCGGATCTGGCAAAGTTTCGCCCCAAAGACACGAGTAAGGATGTGGCCTCCGGCACTGCCGCGACCGGTGGCCGATTGGTGAGCCTCACCGATGGCAGGGAGTACCATATCGAAGCCCAATTGGTCATTGGGCGAGACGCCGGGTGTGATGTCGTCATCACCACCAAACGGGTGTCACGCCGTCATGCTGAGATTCTCCCCACTCCTAAGGGATATGTCGTTGTGGACGTCAGCACGAACGGAACGTTCGTTAACGGCGATCGGGTCGAGGGCGAGCGACTCCTCGCCCGCACCGACATCATCCGTTTGGGGGAAGATGAGTTCCGATTTTACGCGGATATCGTTGCGGCGGCAGTCGTCGAGCCAGAACCGGAAGCGGCACCGCAATTGGACACGCCGCCTGCGGGTGCGGAACAACGTCTCGGTAACACCATGTTTGGTATCCCGGGTGTTGGGTCTGCTCCGAAACCGCCCCCAACGGCAGCCCCCGGCGCTGCGCATCGTCTCGGCGATACCATGCACGGCTTTCCGGACGGTCCTCCGCCTGAGCCGCCAACCGCCCCCGCACCCGGTGCGGCGCATCGACTCGGCGATACGATGCACGGTTTTCCGGACGGTGCTCCGCCACCGCCACCACCACCGCCCCCGCGACCAGAACCGAGCAATCAGGCGCTTGCCAGCCTGCTGGCCCGTTCGGGCGAACTCAAGGGCAAGCGGTACCCGATTCGGGTGCCGGTAGTTAACGTCGGTCGGGCGGACTACAACGATATAGTGGTCGATGATGGAACCGTTTCCACCATCCATGCAAAGTTCCAGCGGCGGGAGGGGATCTGGATTCTGGTGGACTTGGATTCTACCAATGGTACATTCGTTGATGGTGAACGCGTGTCGGGGGAGGTACCCTTAGCTCCCGGCGCAATTATCCGGTTTGGTGATGTGAGCATGGTGTTTGAGCCGATGGATGATACCATCGATGCCCGTCAAGGGAGTTCGACAAAGCTGATGGGTGCTTTTCAGATGCCGCCACAACCACCGGCGTCTCCGTCTGGGGAATCGGCATCGGCTGCTACGGACCCGCTAAAGCGGCCGACTACCGAACCACCGAGCCCGAAAGAGTCGACCGACAAGGGATCCGATCGAGGATTTCGGATATGGCCTTTCAAATGATCACTGCGATATGTGCGACTCCTCGGCTAACGTGAATATGTCATCCGGGAACTCGCATCTCTCGTTGACTTCGGCTGGGTTGACCGACGTCGGAATCATTCGGTCCGGCAATGAGGACAATTACCTCATTGTTCCGGACTACCACCTGTTCGTGGTGGCCGATGGAATGGGTGGACACGCAGCCGGTGAGGTCGCCAGTGAGATGGCGGTGCGAATCATCGCACGTGAGGTGGGTGATTGTGGTAAGGCCTCTGACACGGAGGCCGCAGACCGGATGCGTCATGCCATCCATTCAGCCAATGGCGCCATTTTCCAGCGAACCCTCAAAGAACATGACAAACGTGGCATGGGCACGACCGCCACGGCCATGGTGGCAATCCGCGACCGTTATCTGATCGGACAAGTTGGCGACTCACGTGCGTACGTGCTGCGCGAGGATGCGTTCCTCCAACTCACAAAGGATCATTCGTATGTTCAGGAACAGGTGGACGCTGGGTACCTGAGTCCGGAAGAAGCACGTACACACCCGTATTCCAATGTCATTACTCGTTGTGTCGGCGCGAATGGCGAAGTTGCCCCGGATCTGTACATGGGTGTCCTGCAAGACGGCGACCTGTTCTTACTGGCATCTGATGGATTGACCGGTATGATCGAAGATCATGACATTCACCGGATCATGGGGTCGGGAAAACAACCGCAAGATCTTGTTGGCGAACTCATTGCCGAAGCGAACCGTAGGGGTGGACTGGACAATATCACCGCGATCATTGTCCGAGTGGATCACGTTCCGTAAGCGACAACTCCCGTCGCATGTCATCTCCCCAGAATCCCAAAAATAACAAAGGCCCGAATGCTGACGCCGTGGGTAAAATTGCGGCAGAACATCTGGGGCCCCTCCTTTATGCGTTGGAAGTGTGTGCCAAAAGTATGGAGGACGCTGGGCGCGATGAGGACGTCTTGTACTATCGGGCGCTAGCCCGGCGTTTGGCGGACGCGGGGGCGAGTTGAACGGCGAGGGTTGAACAGCGAACGATGTTGATTGTTCAGCTGTTCAGCGTTCAGCTGTTCAGCTGTTCAGCGTTCAATTGTTCGACGTTCAACGTTCAATTGTTCATCAGCGTCGTGTCTTGTTGTAGCTCACTCTTGACATCTTGTTCCGAGCGTTCGGCGATGGCAGTGAGGCGAGACGAGTCAACGTCGATGGTGCGGCTGGCGAAGACACGCAACCACCTTGCGCTCGCGTGCAGTTCCTTGGCAACGCCCTGAATGCCAAGCAGGGCTTCCCCACGCTCTCCCCGTAACATCTCCACTTCACCGTCTTTTCGCGCCAAGGGCATATCGACATCCACCATCCGCGATTTGCGAGGATAGTCGAGCAGCAACTCTCCGGGCGAAAGACCGTACTCGCCGGCGAGTTTGTCTTCGACACGTTCGAGAAGATCCGGATTGGTCGCGATCCAATCGCCAGCTCCGTCGGGGAGATTACGACTTGGTATTTCGGCCATACGTTTGTACAACACACGCCGTTGCAGACGTTCGGCCAGTGCCGTATCAGGCAGTTCGCGCAACGTACTCATCAGGGTATCGTCGGTTGTGTTTGCAATCCACTCTCCGGTCAACTGACGACGCGCGAGGGCGGTACGCACGACACGTTTGAACATGGCCGTGGCGCTGCGAACGGCGTGGTGCCAATACACATTGCGATACATTTGATAACGTGCGAACAACAAAGACTCCAAGGCGCTGATACCTTTTTCGCGAATCCCCACGGCGAGGTGCCCAACGGGTGCGAGGTGCCCAACGGGTGCGAGGTGCCCAACGGGTACGAGGTGCCCGTCCTCTGGGACACGGACGACTGTGAGCGCGTGCAACAATCGATCGACATCGACGTCGCCGTACGGCACACCGCACATCCGAGCGTCGCGGTTGAGGTATTCGATCTTGTCCAGGTCGAGCGAGCCTGAGATCAGTCCGGCAAGTGGATTGGTACTCGTGCCTTTAATCAACGACTCCAATTCGGTTGCAACGTTCTCGATGCCGGAGTGTTCCAGGGCCTTTTTCAGCTCGGGGTGCCTCAGGTGCCGGATGGCCAGGTCTTCGTGTGACGGGAGTCCCGCCTCTTCGAGCCCGTGAGAAAACGGATAGTGGCCGATGTCATGAAGGAGTGCGGCGAATTGGATGAGCCGCCGGTCATTGGCCGTGACCTCTGACGGGAGACCGCTACCGTCCAAAACAATCAGAGCGCGACGTGCCAGGTGATAAGTACCGACCGCGTGCTCGAACCGTGTGTGTGTTGCGCCCGGGTAAACAAGAAACGCATGTCCCAGTTGGCGGACATAACGCAGACGCTGGAAGGGCTCGGTGTCGATCACTTCCACGGCGTCTTGGTCAATCTGGATATTGTTCCAGAGAGGATCGCGAATGACTTTGAAGCGACCCGGACTTTTCACTGGCAGTCTACGCGGTTGGCGCTGCGTTACGCACGCTCTCAGAAACCTGACCTACAAACTGTGCGAAGTTGTCCCGGAACATGCCGGCCAACTTCTGCGCCTGGGTATCGTACGCCGTTTGATCGGCCCAGGTTGAACGCGGGTTCAGTAACAGGTCCGGCACGTTGGGCACCGACGTCGGAACGGACAAACCGAACACCGGATCGGTGCTAAACTTCCCGGCGTCCAGAGAGCCCTTGAGTGCCGCACTGATCATCGCCCTGGTGTACGCCAGTTTCATCCGGGAACCCACCCCAAACGGCCCGCCAGTCCATCCGGTGTTGACCAACCAACACCGCACACCGTGTGTTGCGATGCGTTCGCCAAGCATGGACGCATAGTTGCCAGGTGGCAATGGAAGAAAGGGTGCACCGAAACAGGCGCTGAACGTTGCCTGTGGCTCTGTAACTCCGCGCTCGGTTCCCGCGACCTTTGCCGTGTATCCCGAAAGAAAATGATACATGGCTTGGTCCGCATTGAGTTTCGCGATTGGTGGCAAGACGCCAAATGCGTCCGCGGTCAGGAAAACGATATTTTCAGGATGGCCCGCGCGACCTTCGATCAGGTGATTCGGGATAAAGTGGATTGGGTAGGAGGCACGCGTATTCTCGGTAATGGAATCGCTATCCAGGTCGATCGTGCGCGTGTTGGGATCCAAAACCACGTTCTCGAGGATCGTGCCGAAACGTTCTGTGGCCGCATGAATCTCGGGCTCGCCTTCTCGGGACAATCGTATGACCTTGGCGTAGCACCCACCCTCGAAATTGAAAACACCCGTGTTGCTCCACCCGTGTTCGTCATCGCCAATGAGTTGACGCTCAGGGTCTGCCGAGAGTGTGGTTTTCCCGGTGCCGGACAAACCGAAGAACACAGCGACATCGCCACGTTGCCCGACATTGGCCGAGCAGTGCATCGATAGGATCCCCTGTTTAGGATACAGATAGTTGCAGACCGTAAAAATGGATTTTTTCATTTCGCCGGCGTAACGTGTGCCGCCGATCAAGATGGTCCGCTCACCAAAGTTCACAACGATAAATGTGCTCGATCGTGTTCCATGTTTTGCGGGGTCGGCGTGGAACTCAGGGGTGTGTAGCACGGTGAACCCGGGCTCGAACCCATTCAGATCGGCATCGGTTGGCCGAATAAACATGTTGTGAACGAAGTTGGCATGCCATGCGTTCGGTGTGACAAAACGAACCGGCACTCGGACGGCGGGATCAGCGCCTGCAAAGAGATCTTGAACGTATAGTGGGGCTTGGTTGGAAAGGTATTGTGTCACGTCATTGTAAAGCGCCGTCCAGTGGCTCGGTGCGAACGGCTTGTTGACGTTGCCCCACCACACGTCCGCTTCAGAGCTTGCCTCTTTGACCACGAATTTGTCGTTTGGTGACCGCCCGGTGTGCGGTGTCGTGACCGCGCAGAAGGCCCCCCCTGTTGTCAGATGGCCTTCTTTGGCTGCCAACGCAGCCTCGCATAGCGCTGCGGGCGCAAAATTATGACGGACGTCCCCGGATGGTTCCAGACCGGGTGCCAGTTGGTGTACTGCCGCGTCGCTCGGTGCTGCCATTTTCGTTTCCTTATATAGTGGCTTGTGACGCCGAATCTAATCGTGTCGAGCCTTTTCTTGCGCATCGACCGCAGCGATGACGGCGATATTCACGATATCGCTAACATCGGAGCCCCGTTGCAGGACATGAACCGGTTTCCTCATGCCAACAAGAATCGGGCCAATGGCCTGAGCCCCACCGAGCCTCATAAGGAGCTTATAACCGATGTTGGCGGAATTGAGATCTGGAAAAACAAGAACATTGGCGGCGGCATTGAGTTTTGAGAAGGGGTATCGCGTACGCAGTTGGTCCTCCACAACCGCAACATCAACCTGCATTTCGCCATCGACCGCCAGCTCCGGGGACCGCTCGTGTAGCAGCCGCGTCGCCGCCGCGACCTTTTCAGACTGAGGATGCCGTACCGAACCAAAGTTCGAGAACGATAACATCGCAACACGTGGTTCGATCCCCAGTTTCCAAACAAAAGAAGCGGTGGCAGATGCAATGTCCGCGAGTCGATTGACGTCGGGGTCGATATTGACCGCGCAATCGGCAAAAAAATAGGTAGCGTTCGGCATGATCATCATGTAGATGCTACACAATGCCTGGGATGCTGTGGCGGTACCAATCGTCTCGAGCGCCGGTCGGATAGTATCGGGGTAATACGTCTCCTCACCGGCCACGACGGCGTCTGCGTCGCCCGCTTCGAGCATCATACATCCGAAATAGATTGGCTCTCGTACCAAACGCCGCGCCTCGGCGAGTGTTATGCCTTTGCGCTGTCGGCGCTCCCACAATTTTGTGGCGTACGTTTCCAACATCGGGGAGTCGTTCGGATCGACCACGTCGATGGCGCTAAGTTCTACTCCGACGTCGTGGCTCTCTGCTTCGATTGCCGTGCGGTTGCCCAAGAGGGTCGGAATAGCGGTATGCTCATCGGCCAACGCCCGTGCGGCTTGCAGAACTCTCGAATCTGCACCTTCTGGAAACACGATGCGCTGCGGGTTTAATGCGGCGCGTGCGGTAAGACTCCGCATCACCGCACGGGCGGGCCCAAGCCGCGCTTCGAGAGTGTTAATGTACTCCTCATGATCCAGTGTTTTGCCGGCCACACCCGTTTCTTCGGCGGCGCGCGCGACTGCGGGCGCGACCCATAAAAGCGCGCGTGGGTCGAATGGTGTGGGAATCAAATAGTCTGGCCCAAAACTCAAATGGTCGATGCCGTACGCCCGTTTGACCACCTCCGGCACGTTCTCTTTTGTCAAGTTTGCGAGCGCGCGCGTGGCCGCCATCTTCATGGTTTCGTTAATCGAGCTTGCTCGCACATCCAACGCGCCGCGGAAGATAAACGGGAATCCCAGGACGTTGTTAACCTGATTGGGGTAGTCGGATCGACCCGTGGCAACGATGGCATCCGGGCGGGCTGCCTTTACCTGTTCCGGCAAAATTTCGGGATCAGGATTGGCAAGGGCAAACACAATGGGACGATCCGCCATCGGTTTGATCATGTCTTGTGTCACGAGCCCGGCCACGGAAAGACCAACAAAAACATCTGCGTCTTTGAGCGCGTCGGCTAACGTGCGCGCGTCTGTTTTCTGGATGAAACGCGCGCGGTACGGATCGACGACATCGCGCTCAGCGTGCAGAACGCCCTTTGAGTCGACCATTGTTATGTGTTCACGTATCACGCCCAGTGCAACGTAATGTTCGGCCGTCGAAATTGCCGCCGCTCCGGCTCCGGAAAAAACTACTTTGATCTTAGCAATATCTTTGTCGATGACTTCCAATGCATTTAGTAAGGCTGCACCCGAGATGATGGCCGTTCCGTGTTGGTCATCGTGAAACACCGGGATGGACAGTGTCTCCCGCAATTTTTCCTCAATGAGGAAACAGTCCGGGGCGCGAATATCCTCGAGATTGATACCGCCGACGGTAGGCTCCAACAATTGGCAAAATCGAATGATATCGTGTGGGTCTTCCGAGCCGACCTCGAGATCGAACACGTCGATGTCCGCAAACGTCTTGAAAAGCACTCCCTTGCCTTCCATGACGGGCTTGCTGGCCAGTGGTCCGATATTGCCAAGACCCAACACCGCCGTTCCGTTGGATACCACCGCCACGAGGTTGCCCTTGGCGGTGTACTTATAGGCATCCTCTGGATGCGCAGCGATCTCTTTGCACGGCTCGGCAACCCCGGGGCTGTACGCAAGCGACAAGTCCCGCTGCGCTTTGAAGGGTTTCGTTGGTGCAATCGATATTTTACCGGGGCGCCCATCTGCGTGGTAGGCAAGGGCGTCTTCTCGGCGAATTGACATGTTTCGTCCTGAAAACGAGAGCGGTACGGTAGTGGCGCACCTCGGTTCGTGTCAAGCCGAAGCGGGTAGTTTTGGGGGGTGAGTGGCGTACTTCTGTGACGCGTCGTTGTAAGGGGTGGTCGCGTATAGTGAGCCACAGAGGACACAGAGGAAGATAGAGGGCACAGAGAAAAGCACATACTGGACTGATTGGACGGGC